>JBGTJY010000722.1:0-3582 GCA_041744855.1 Candidatus Hydrogenedentales bacterium | reverse complement strand
TCTGTAGAGATTCCCGCCTTCGCGGGAATGACGGTGTGGCCGGACTTTCGCGATTCGCTACCGAAAACTCTCGATACGTTCTTTCTGGCTAATGATTTCCGTGATGCGCAGGCCGAATTTTTCATCGACGACGACGACATCGCCGCGCGCTACCAGGCGATTGTTGACGAGCAGCTCGATCGGTTCGTCGACGAATTGGCCGACTTCGATGATGGAGCCTGGCGATAGATTCAGGATTTCCGAGATGGACATTTCGATGCACCCGAGCCGCGCGGTTGCGGTCAGTTCGATGTCGAGAATGACGTCGAGATTGTCGTGCGTTGCGCGGGGTGCGCGATCGTCCGCGCCGGCAATCTGGCCAAATCCACTGAGAATGTCTTTCATTTCGTCGTCGCTGACCAACGGGCCGGAACTGATGGAATCGAGTTGCGCGGAGAAAACGAGCGCGCCGCTGCTGTCGAGTCCCGCGCGATCTCTGCATTCGAAGCGCGCGGCTTTCATTTTCCCGAAGCTCGAGGCTACGTCGGCGGCCTCGCTCGAAGCGCGCACCGCGGCGTCGGAGGGTTCGAGATCGATCGGCTGTCCGGACATTTCGATGACGGCGTTGGCCCCGCCGGTGTGGAGCCCGGCGGCCATGTCTTTGAGGAATTCGAGGCGGGCATCGTCGACTGATGGACCAGTTGAACCTTCCGCGCCCGCAAAATCGGCGAATTGGGAGGCGAGGTCTTCCGGCAAGAGCAAGGCGACCGCGCCGCCGGATGCGAGCGAAGTGGACACGACGACGGGGAATTCGGCGAGTAGCTTCTCGAGGCCGTCTTCGCCGATGACCTCGACGCCGCGGGCGATGATCGCAAGCGCGTTTGCGCCTGCGCTGTTGAGCGATTCGGCGATGCCGTTCAACCAGGCGCCGGCGAATTTGCTAGGGGTCGGGGGCATGCGAATCGTGTCCTCGGGCTAGTCGCGTACCAGCGAGACGAGTTGAATGGAGCTTTGTTCACGGCGTCGGCCGGGTTGGGCCAGGTAGCGGGTAATACCACCCACCTTCACGCGGATGGGTTCGGACACGCGCGAGTTGAGCGGAATCACATCGCCGACTTGTAGCCGCGCGAGTTCGTTGAGGGGAAGTTTCGCTTCGCCGAGGATCGCTTCGAGTTCGACGGTCGAACGCAGGACGGTGTGCTCGATCGAGGCGCGGGTGATCTCGGCGACTTCGCCGGTGGTCTTCCGCTGGAAATTGGCTTGTTGCGAGATTTGGTCAAGGATGGGGTTGAGCACGAGGAGCGGGACGCAAAGATTCATCGAGCCGACGGCGTCGCCGATGTAGACCTCGCACCCGACGAGGATGATCATTTCGCTGCCGGCGACGATTTGCACGATGAGCGGGTCGCTTTCTTGATTCACGACACCCATCTTGAATTCGATGAGCTGATCCCAGGAACGTTTCCAACTGTCGAGGATCATCAGCACAATGCGGTAGACGATGCGGTCTTCGATTTCGGTCAATTCGCGCGGCTGGGCGAGCGACGCGCCTTTGCCGCCGAGAACGCGGTCGACAATCGGGAAGACCATCGATGGGCTGATTTCGAGCACGGCGCGGCCGTCGAGCGGCGTCATGTCGATGATCGACATCGAGGTCGGGCGCGCGACGGAGAGGATGAATTCGTCGTAGGTTAATTGGTCGATCGACGTGAGGTCGACGCGGACCACCGAGCGGAGGAAGGGCGGCAACACGATGCCGAGTTCGCGCGCGAAGGCTTCGAAGAGACTTTGCAGGCCTTTGAGTTGTTCCTTCGAGACGCGCTCGGGACGGCGGAAATCGTAAGTGCTGAGGAGTGGCTGATCGACGCGTTCAGTTTTCCGGACTGGCTCCGGTTCGATCTCGCCATCCGAGACGGCCGACAACAGCAGGTCGACTTCGTCTTGGCTCAGAATATCGGCCATAGAATCCCCACGTTCGGCGCGGCGCATTGGTTGGAACGGACCGCGCGATCCCCCTGCAATAGAACGTAGAGCGAGTATATCACGGCTAGTAGCACGGGCTTCCAGCCCGTGGGCTTTCAGTTCGTGGGCTTTCAGTTCGTGGGCCTGGGCACCACGGGCTAGAAGCGCGTAGGCTCGGGCGCCACGGGCTGGAAGCCCTTAAGTTCGGGGGGGACCACGGGCTGGAAGCCCGTGTCACGTGATAGACTGCCGCGCTGCTGCGGAATTTTTTCGGGAATACACCCATGAATTGCGTTCTCAAGTTTGCCGTTCTGATATTGGCGATTTCGACCAGCGGATTTCGTGTTGGTGCGCAGCTTTCGGCGAAGGACTCGCTTGCGGAGATGCGTGTGGCCGATGGGTTGGAGGTGACGCTTTTCGCCGCGGAGCCGGACTTGCGGAATCCGACGATGATGGACATCGACGCGCAGGGTCGGGTGTGGGTGACGGAGGCGGCGAATTATCGGTTGTTCAATCAGGACATTGCGGATGAGGCGGGCGATCGCATTCGCGTGCTGGAGGACACGGACGGAGACGGCGTATGCGACAAGGCTTGGACCTATTACCAGGATAAGTCGCTGCAGGCTCCGATGGGGATTGCCGTGCTGGGCGACCGCGTGTACGTGTGCCAGTCGCCGGAGTTGTTTTATTTGCGCGATATCGACGGCGATGGACGGGCTGACGAGCGAACGGTGGTGCTGACGGGGTTCGGCGGCATCGATAACGACCACGCGATCCATGGCGTGATGTTCGGTCCCGATGGCTTGCTTTACATGAGCAACGGCGATCAGGGGCTCGACGTGACGGACAAATTGGGGAACCGGATTCATGCGGGGAAGGATGCGCCGATTCGCGCGGCGACGGTGTTGCGGACGGACCTGGAAGGCAATCGGCTCGAGCTGGTAGCGTCGAACATGCGCAATCCGTACGAGCCGACGGCGGATGCGTTTGGGAATGTGTTCATCTCGGACAACGACGACGATGGAAACGAGCAGACGCGCATCAACTACGTGATGGAGGGCGGCGACTACGGATACTGGCCGCGGCGCAAGGGCGATCGGCGGCTGGACGCAGTGCACTGGAACGAGGATCGGCCGGGGACGGTGCCCAAGATGATTCGGACGGGATTCGGATCGCCGACGGGACTTACCGTCTATGAGGGCGACCTCTTGCCGGAGAAATTTCACGGGGCGCTGATTCATGCCGAGGCGGGACCGGGCGAAATTCGGGCGTTTTGGCCGAGCCCCGATGGCGCGGGTTTTCGCGCGGAGATGGAAGTGCTGCTGTCGTGCGAAGGCGACAAGTGGTTTCGGCCGAGCGATGTGACCGTTGCGCCGGACGGCTCGGTTTTCGTGGCGGATTGGTATGACCCGGGCGTGGGCGGGCATCGCATGGCGGACACGACGCGGGGACGCGTTTACCGCATCGCGCCAAAGGGATCGCGTTACGCGGCCGTGCCGTTCGAAGTGCGATCGAGCGAGGGGATTCTCGCCGCGTTGGGTTCGCCGAATCAGGCGATGCGGTTTCTAGGGTACGAAGCGGCGAAGGAACGCGCTGAGCGGGGCGACGTGGGGATCCTGAAAGCGGAATTGACTCGGACGT
>JBGTJY010000721.1:0-1952 GCA_041744855.1 Candidatus Hydrogenedentales bacterium | reverse complement strand
GATGGCCGTATACCGGCCGACGCCGATACCGTCGAGTTCCTTCAGCACCTCGCGCGTGCGGTAGTACTGGTCCCCGAGTTCGCCGATTTCGTCACGGACCATGTCGCCGTCGTTATCGAGGCTATCGCTTTCGGCGATCGCATTTCGGTACGGTCGAAAATGCTGATATTCCGAAGGTTCGTCGATCCCTTCGAAGAGGCCCAAGATGTTGAGGGGGGCGCCACTGGCGTCGACCGCCGCGACACTATCGAAACCCACCCCCTCGTCAAAGAGACCGTCGCCGTCGTCGTCGAGGCCGTTTATCGCCGACCAGAACGCATCGCCGTCGTCATCCACCCGGCCATAGCCGGGGAAGGACATATCGAGCGTGTATTGGTTGAAAGGCAGCGGGGCATCGGCGACACCCTGGGAACCCCCTGGCGCGCCGGCGCGGAACTGGGCAACGCGCGGCGCGAGCGCATCCTCGATGTTGGGGAGCATGTTGATCTCGTATTCCCACGGACCCATCCCAAGGTTCATCGAGCGGCGAACAACGGGGTCGGCTTCAATCTCATCGAGACTGAGGGCGCCCGCCGTGCCGAGATTCACCTTCGCCGATTCGTCGCGAATCAAAATCGCCATGCGGCCCGCGAGGATTGAGACGGGTTCGCCGTAGATGTGCGTCGCGGCGCCGATCGCGCTCAAGCCATAAAAGTCGCCCAGGCGGCTGTTCCCGGTGTTTGGGTCGATGATGTTCGGGTCGAGGAGATTGCGCACGTCGAGGCCGTTGTTCGCGAAGAGGTCGTAGTCGTTGTCGAGACAATCCACGCGCGGATTCGCGAAGCTCGGGTGCGGCGTGATGCCGTCGTCCTCCGGATTGTCAATCGACCCCCACGGAAACGCGAACGGCGCGGGCACACCGTTTACATCGTTCTGGAACGGATTGGGCACGGTGAGGAAGTAAGACTGTTCGTCGGGGTCGTCCTCGTCGATCGCACCGTCGCAATCGTTGTCGAGCCCGTCGTCGCCGCCCCAATAGATAAATAGGCCCAACTCGCCCGGCTCGTCGTAACCTTCACCCGGTTCGTCGATGGTGCCGTCGCTGTCATTGTCGAAGCCATCGCAGCACAGAAACGCCGCATTGAGATTGTTGTCGATGCCGTCGGTGTCGTAGTAGCGGTCGACTGCGACGGGTATCCAGACGGAATCCTTGAGCCCGTCGCCGTCGTTATCGACATCCGCCCACTCGTGAATATAGTTCGCTCGCGTAATACGAGTTTCGCCGGTTTGGATGAATTGCGGGTTGATATCCGCCGGCAACATGAATGGGTGTTGCGCAAGCGGCACATCCGGAATTCCGTCGCCATTCCTATCGACAGGCAACATGTCCGGCAAGCGATCGCCGTTGAGGTCCACGAGATCAACCGATAACCCGGGCTGCGGGTTGCTCGTGTCGAATGACATCATCGGCGTGGGCGTGGCGGCGGCGCGCGGGATGTACACCCAATCGCGCGTGTGCCATTCGAACAGCCGCTCCGTTACGCCCGGCACCGGGGTCGGAACGTCGTCGGGCATGTTCGAGAGGTTGATTTCCGGCAAGGGCGGATTCGTCCCCGGCACCACCGCCCACGGCTTCCCCTGGAACCACGCGCCGTTGAAGTACGTCTGCCACGCGTGGTCGAGCGAGGTGTAGGTCGGGTGCACGATGAGGTCGTGATTCAAGAATGCGATCGCGACGGCCATCGCGCCATCGGCCAGCAGCTCCGCGCGCACGCGGTTGCTCACGTTCGTCGCGGTGACGTTCTCCTGCCGCGTCATCTGGAAAAACGTGATGGAGATGGCGAAGAGGACGGTCATCACGCCGAGGGCGACGATGAGGGCTGCGCCGCGGTTGTGGTTCTGCATGAAGGTGACGACGCCAGATTCGTCATTCCCGCGCAGGCGGGAATCTCTCCCTAGCGCCCGAGTCTGCG
>JBGTJY010000720.1:0-1981 GCA_041744855.1 Candidatus Hydrogenedentales bacterium | reverse complement strand
CGTCGATGCGCGTGCCTTCCTTGGCGAATGCAGGCATGGTGGCGGAGACGAACACAAATGCGACGTTGTCGGACTTGATGTCGTCGAGTTCGTTCACCTCGATCTGCAAGCGGTTCAACACTTGCTCTTGCGCGAGCTTGGCGGCCTCCACCTTGTCGCCCGTGCCGGCAAGGCCTACGACAAGGCCGAAACCGCGCAGGCCATTTTCTCGCGCGCCTTGGATTTCGCAGAGGTCCTTAATCCGCGTGGCAGAGGCAAGTGGCGCGCAGACTCCGGTCAATAGAAGCGCGGCGATTGTTCTTGAGAGGAATTTCATGTTATCCAATCTCGTAGCGGCCGATTCGCTCTCAGAACGGCGAAAACCAATCCAGGATTTTGGTGAATATTCCACGGCGCTGGTTGTTCCACAGCGGTCCCCGGCCATCGACTTGGATCGATGCGTTTGCGATTTGGGTGGACGCGATGGCGTTCGCCGCGGAGACATCCCGCCCGCGAATGATGCCGCTGACTTTGATCGTGGTGTTCTCGAGGTTGACCATCACGTCCTTGCTGCCCTCGATGTAGAGCAGTTCGTCGTTGACTACGCGCACGACCATGCACGTGATCGTCAACTGCAATTTGCTCGAGCGCTTCGTGGTGCCCGTCGCGCGCGTCTCGTTCTCGGCCTCGACTTTCCAATTCGGAAGTTCTTCTTCGTTGAGAATGTTCAAGCCGGGATCTTGGGCCACGAAAAACTGGTTGTCGCCGGCATTCGCCGTGGCTTCCGTGTCGGCCTCTTTCTTCGTCTGCGTCCCCGACGTCGTCGAAGCGTCAAAGGCCTCGCGAACCACGACGGTAATGATGTCGCCGACGTCGAAGCGGGCTTTCAAGTCCGACACCAGCGGGCCGCTGTAGGCCGCTTGCGTGGTGAACAGCGAATCGCCAAACGCCGGCGCCGCGCCGACACAAACGACTATTGCGGCGAGTATTTGCATGGTTTTCATGGCTGCTACTCCAAATTGCATTGCGACATTCGTTATTCGACCAAGAGACTTCCATCGGCACGCACGCGGCCGATAAATTCGTCTTTGGAATTCACATTCACGCAGCGAACCAGATCGCCCACCGCGCCATCGTCTTGTGCCTTTGCGCGGGACTGAATCGTCATCGCGCCCACCGTCGTTTCGACCACGACGATTTGATTCCGCTCCACAAGCGTCGGCGGCATCACCTTTCGGCTCGTAATTTCCTGGCCCTCGAGCAGGGTCGATTTCGCCAGATAGCCCTCGATCTCATCGACCCGAAAAAAAGTCCCGCGCTCGACCGCCGACAGCTCTTTCTTCTCGAGCCGCAAATTGCGCGAGGAGAGCGGGTCGCCCCGGCGTAGATCCGTCGCGGCCACGACAACCTCCCCGTAGGCCTTCACGTTCGCGGTCACGTGGAACGAACGCTCGATGCGGCCATCGACCAGAATCTCGCCGCGAAATGCGCCGGCGCCGAGATACGCGTACTCGGGATTGCGCCTCCAGCGAAACTCGAGGTTCCCATCGGGCACGACGTAATCCTGCGGGGGCGCGGCGACTTCGACGATCGTGTCGTCAAGTTCCCACGGCATTTCGAGTTCGATGTATTGCCGCAAGTCGTCGGCAATCATCGCCCGCGAAATGTCGAGGTACATCGTCGTCGCGGAAACCTGCCGCGCGCCGATCACTTCGAATTCGCCATCGGCCAGTCCCGCGGACTTCACGCGCGACCGAATAAACGCGGCATCGACGCGCTTCACCGCGCCCGGGGCGGCCGCGGGAGCAACTTCCACATCCGACAACAGCGCCGCGTTCTCCCCCTGAATGCTCGCCACGTCGCTTAACAAAAGCTTGGGGCCCTTCACGTACACCTCGTCTAGCAGCGTAATCGTGTCCCCCCAGGCCCCAAGCTGCGCGAAGATGGCAAATCCAGAAACTGCGACAAGGCGAAGTCCGTGATGCGCGAGCGCCGCGCCCAC
>JBGTJY010000719.1:0-4200 GCA_041744855.1 Candidatus Hydrogenedentales bacterium | reverse complement strand
GATCGAGCAACGTCGCGTCGCCACGCGGAATTTCAATGCTGCCGTTGCGGCTGATGACGCCGATGAGGACCCCGTGAGGGAGGTTTACGTCCTTCAGTGTTTGCCCGCTCCTTAGCGGACTTTTCGCCACGCGAATCTGGCGCATTTGTATGAGGCCGCGCCCAAACGACTCTGTGGCGACCATGCCCGGCGTTTCGATGTAGTCGGCGATTTCGTGCGCGGTGAGGCCCTCGGGGCTGAGGATGAAATCGACCCCCATGATCGTCTCGTAAAGAATGTCCGACTGTGTGTAGGTCGTGTTGTGAACGCGGGCTACTACCTGCCGCGCGCCGAGGCCTTTCGCCGTCGTTGCGGCGATGAGGTTCACCTCGTCGTCCCCTGTCGCGGCGAGAAACAAATCCGCGTCGCCGGCGTTCGCGGATTTCAGCACGAGCACGTCGGACGCGTTTCCAGCGATCGTGCGGGCGTCGAGCGAATAATCGATCTGTTCGAGCTGGCCGGCGTTTTCGTCCAGCACGGTGACGTCGTGGCCCTCCGCGCACAGTAGTCGCGCGAGGTGATATCCGATGCGTCCGCCGCCGGCGATAAAAATGTTCATGAAGATAGGCGCTGCGATTGGTGGGAAACGCGGATCATCGGCGATGGGCGTCGCGCGTTGCAAATGTTGGGAGTCGGCGTGGTCGGTTGTGGCGTTGCGGGTAGGGAAATGGGGAGCATGGGAAGGATGGGAAGGATGGGAAGGATGGGAAGGATGGGAATTATGGAGCGACGAAAGGGAGTGCTTGGGGCGACGAGGAGATTTTTTACCGTGCTTTTTTGTGCTAGTCCGCACGATTCGGTAGACTGACGCCGTACGGTTTTCACGCGCGTGGAACGGCGCGCTCTGGAGTAATGACGCCCAATGGGCCTTAGCGCCTATGAAATGCACGAGATTTTTGAACAAACCGTGATTATTCGCAAGCCGACCTATGGAATTGTTAGCGGCTATCACGAGCTTCCCTACATTTGTCTCGGCCAGTCGCTGGAAGAATCGAGCAAGACGACCATCGTGCGCGGGCGCGTGCACGTTTCGCCGCGATTCGTTTTGAGGCCGCAGCATCTCGAACCGGACTACGCGGAAATTTTTGGCGATGACAACGTCGATCGTGAAATCGCCGGACGGATGTTTGGATATTTCGGTTTTCGCGGCAAGCCCGTTGAATGTAAATCCGAGAAACTCGAGCTGAGCCATGAGCAGGCTTCCGTCGATCGGCTGTTAAGCGATGAACTCGATGAACTCGATCGGCGCGAGGACATCACAACCGGCGTGATGATTACGCCCAATCCCCGGTATTTTCCCGTCTCGATCGAGCGGTTCATCGCGTCGGTGCTGGAAGACGAATTTCGCACGAAGTAGCGGAACCGGTCTGGAGGTGACACATGAAGAGCGCGTATGAACTTGCCATGGAACGGATGGAGGCCGCGTCGGGTCCATCGAAAAAACTGACCGAAAAACAGAAGGCGAAGATCGCGGAGATCAACGCAAAATACGACGGGCAGGCGGCCGAGACGAAACTTTCCTTCGAAGCGAAAATTGCCGCTGCGCCGTATGAGGATCGCGCCGGGCTGCAAGAAACCATGGCCCACGAATTGGCCAGGATCGAAGAACGCCGCACCGCCGAAAAGGACAAAATTTGGGACAACGAGTCCTGATTGGCAATCGTCGGGCATGGCCCAGACCTAAGCCACGCTAGGGCGCCGCGGCCCATGGCGTCTGAAAATGCCATCGCCCCTCGCCGCACGCGGCGGACACTCCTCATCGGTATCGGCGTCTTACTGATCGCCGTCGCGATAATTTGGACGGATGCTAAACTCACCCGCGCCGCGCACAACGGCTTCGTGCCCGCTGCGACGCATTGGACCGCATCCTCCGCGAATTTCCCCGCGTTTCTCAGCTCTGCGGCGGCCACGCCGGAGTATCGCCGCGCGCGTGCATCCGTCGCGCTGCCGCCGGAGAATCTCGCGCTCGACATCCGTAAGGCGGCCGGCATCCGGCCTACGGCTGCACGCTGGCGGGTGTGGCTCGGTTCGCGCGCCGCGATCGCGAAGAGCGACGACGGCATCGGTGTGTGCGTGCGCCCTGGGGCTATGCTGCGTGTGCTGTCCGCTGTTGGAATTGCGCCGCGCGGCAATGAACCAAGACAGCGCCAGCGATATTGGTACGCCTGGCGAGATGGGTTTCTGATCGTCTCGGAGTCTCCAGAATACGTGCGCGCGTGTCTCGACGATGACGCCGTCTCCGTGCCGCAAACCAGCGAGGGGGCCGCGTTGACCGTCGCGCGCAACCTCGAGCCGCGGGCCACGATCACCGTGCAGGCGCGCGAGGGCTTTCCGTGTCGCGGCAGAATCGATCTGCAATTCACACCGCCGGGTACCGCGTTGTCGTTGGCGAACGCCTGGCCGCAAACACCGATTGTGGGAATCGCCGGCGGCGATCCGCGCGAAGTGCTCAACGTAGTGTTGGATCTCGCCGAAGACCTGCCGCTGCTCGAACACGTGCGCTTCGCGATCGAGCAGATGAAACAGGAACTACCCGAAGGCTGGGCTACCGGCGGTGCCGAATATGCCTTCGCGCTCGCGGGGATCGACGAATCGGAAGATCTCCCCATTCCCGAGTTGGCCTTGATGCTGCGCGGCAACACCGCCGGCGTTTTGCCCGAGATGCCGGAAGCCGCGTTGCCCTTCGAATGGAACGGCGCGCCCGGATGGCTGCGGCCATGGCTTGGGTCGAAGTTATCGATCGGCGTGAGCGCCTGGGGTGGCACGCGAACTATCGCGACGCAGGAACGCCTGATGCCGCGCTATGTGCGTCAGCTCGTCGATGCGCCCGCGGTCAATGCCGACATGGCGTTGCAAATCGATTGGACACAGCTCGGCCCGGCGATCGATCGGCTGCTGCTCAAGGCCGCGCGCAACGAGCTGCTGCCGCGCATGAATGAGCGGGACGTCGAGCAACACCTAAGTCCGTACGTTCGCATGCTCGAGCCGGTCGGCGTGTGCCGCATGCGCGGTATCGTGCGCGACGACGAGTTGTGGTTCGAGGGAGCGCTCGCCGGTGAGTAGCCGCGCGATCGTTTTTCTCGGCGCGGCGTGCCTGTTCTTGAGCGGCGCGTTCGGCGATGAACTGGCCACACTCGATGCGCTCTACGGACCCGGAAATCTTGCTGCGTATTGCGGCAACGGCGCGCTAACGGTCGGCGCCGATGCGCGCGGCCAGCTCAGCGTTTGCAAGTGGCCCAATCCGAGTTTTCACGATCAACTGACGTACAGCGCGGACGAACATGGAATCGCGCCGGACCATCACGGCGTGATGTGGGGGATTGAATTCGGCGGGCGAGTCGTTTGGTGGGCCGATGATGAAATGGCCGCGCAACTCGACCACGGCGCGTCGACCGGCGGCGTGATCGAGGCGCGCGCGCGCCTTCGTGGCACCAATGTAGTTCTGGAGCAAACCATCTTCGTGCATCCGAATCTCGACGTACTCGTGATGCAGGTCGGGGCGAGCGGATCCGCGGAAATCGGCGCGCTCCACTGGTACGCGAACTTCACGCCGTGCACCCGCAAGCTCGACGAGATTCCACTTGCGGATGCAGGCTCTTTCGATGAACTCAACGACTTCGCGTGTTTCGTCGACTCGCCGCGAAACCGCATTGTGCATCTGCGTCCAAAGGGTCCCGGAAAGGCGCACTGGGAATTCGCCGAGCTTCTCGCGCGGGAGAATCCAAGCGATGCGGAGGCGTGGGCGTCGCTTGGCCAAGGCGTGTACATCGGCATTCAGCCCATGGCCGCGCCCACAACGTTGAGCGCGATCGCCGACACGGATTTCTCGCGGGATAGCGTCGGCGCCGAACGCGAGCTCGCCAGCGTTGGACAGACGGCGAGCACCATCGCTTTTCCACTGAATGCGGCGCAGCCTGAACAAAGTGCCACCGTTCTGATCGCCTTCGGTGAAACGCTCGAGAAGGTCGATGCGTCATTGCGTGAAGTCGCTGCCCAAAGTTACGAGCAATTGCTAGTCGAGCGCCGCGCATTCGACGAGCGCACATTAGCGAGCGCAAGCGTACCATCGCTCCGGGACGGTTCGGATTCGGATATGAACTCAACCGACTTACTGGGCCGCTGCCTCCTCAACGTCATCAACGCGATGGATGCGCGCACCGG
>JBGTJY010000718.1:0-2019 GCA_041744855.1 Candidatus Hydrogenedentales bacterium | reverse complement strand
CGCCACAGCTCATGGTAACTACGTCAGGGCGGGCGTCGCCATTTAGGTCATCCAGAACGAGCAATGACGAATTACAGGACGGACCGTAGTAGATCGGGGAACTGAACGTCCCGTTGCCCTTGTTGGTAAGAATCGAAAATGCCCCGGCCCCGGAAGCATAACCTGTGAGCACCAAATCCAGATTTCCATCTCCGTTGACGTCGCGCGTCGAAGTACTGGCGCTTGATATTCCACCGTAGTAAATCGTCGTTCCAAACGAACCATCGCCATTGCCGAACGCGACCCTGCCCGCCGATGCCAAATCTAGCTTTCCGTCGTTGTTGAAGTCTCCAAGGCAAAGTGCGTTCCCGAAGAGGTTATTGGTCAACTTGGTGATGGAAAAATCACCCGTTCCGTTGCCTAGGAACACAATCAGGTTGGTAATACCGGAAACCACAATATCGAGATTCGAGTCGTTGTTGAGATCACCGACTGTCAGTGCGGCAGGACGAGAGGCCCTGACGTTGATGCTCCTTAAGGAGGTAAATGTCCCATTACCAGTCCCGAAAAGCAGATTGACCGAGTCTGACGCGGTGTGTGTCGTTACGATATCCGGCTTTCCGTCACGGTTGAAGTCGGCCGTCGCGACTGCAACAGGACCACTTCCAACCGCAAAGTAACTGGGACTGCCGAACTGGATGAGTTCATTTGCCCCAGTGCACCGAGTTGAAGCCATTGCTAATGCAGCGATGGTAACGCAAAGAAGATTTTTCTCTGCCGCGAACGGTGAAGACCAAATGTCCATTTGTTTCATAACCCCAATCTCCCAATTGACAATATCCCGCAACTTAGAGTTTAGCAGCGAAGGTGCCATGCCGATTACGGCGCAAATAACGAAGTTCTGCCTACAGGCGGCGTGGGATTCACGCTAAATGCGTGAAATTTTTGCGCCTCTCGAAAGTTTGAAGCACTCGTTGACCAACCTCACATCGAGATCAGCTACTTCAAATTCTGCGGATTCAGCGGCTTCAAATCCTTCGGCAGGAAGATGCCGTCCTTGCGGATCAGTTCGCCGTCGAACCACACCTCGCCGCCGCCCCATTCCTTGCGCTGGATTAGCACCATGTCCCAATGCACGGCGCTGCGGTTGCCGTTGTCGCAATCCTCATAGGCCTGCCCCGGTGTGAAGTGCAGCGAACCGGCGATCTTCTCATCGAACAGGATGTCGCACATCGGCGTGAGGATGTATGGGTTGAAGCCGAGTGAGAATTCGCCCACGTAACGCGCGCCGGTATCGGTGTCCAGGATTTCGTTGAGGCGTTTGGTGTTGTTAGACGTGGCTTCCACCACCTTGCCGTCCTTGAACACGAGGCGGACGTTCTCAAACTTCGTCCCGGAGTAAATCGTCGGCGTATTGAATTGGATGGCGCCGTTCACGGAATCCTTCACCGGACAGGAAAAGACTTCGCCGTCGGGAATGTTGCGGTCGCCTTTGCAGACCTTCGCGCCAATGCCCTTGATGCTGAAGGTGAGGTCCGTGCCGGGACTTTTCAGGTGGACGCGGTCCGCGCGGGACATGCGCTTGTGCAGCGGAATCATGGCCTTGGCCATCTTCGCGTAATCCATCGTGCAGACGTCGAAGTAGAGATTCTCGAACGCCTCGGTGCTCATGCCCGCCGCCTGCGCCATGCTCGGCGTGGGCCAGCGCAGCACGCACCAGTTCGTCTTGTTCACGCGGTAATTCAAAACGGGCCGCGTGATGCGCGAGAACATGGCCATGCGGTCGGCAGGCACATCGGAATTTTCGCTCGTGTTGGCCGCGCCGCGAATGGCGATGTAGGCCTGAACCTTTTTCATGCGATTCAACTCCAGATCGCGCAAGAGCGTGGCGTGGCCTTCGTTCGTGCCGAGCAACAATTCACGGCTCACGCGCGTGTGGCGTACCTCAACCAGCGGCGTGCCGCCGGCGGCGCGCACGGCGCGGATGAGTTCGACCGTGAATTCATCCGGCACATCAATCATGTCGAGCAACGCGCGGTC
>JBGTJY010000717.1:0-5700 GCA_041744855.1 Candidatus Hydrogenedentales bacterium | reverse complement strand
TAGGACGTTGCCGCTTTGGATGTAGGTTGTTACGTTTCCGAATCCTGGTTGCTCGAATATGGCTTTGAGCGCGGCCATTTTGATGACGTTGTTGCCGCCTACGTTGATGCCGCGGAGTAGGGCGACGTATTGTTTGGGTTTCATAGGTATGGGCGTTACCCGGGGGTGGCTGGAGTGCAGGCTGGAAGCCTACACCACAATTGGCGCGGAGGTTCTTTCGTGAAGAGGTCCCCGCCTAACCGAGGGGCTGCTGAAAAAGTCGAGATTCCCACGGCGGCGCGCAATGCTTGAAGGCGCGCGGCCTCGGAATGACGGAGTATTGGGTGACGTCTCCGATCGCGCAGTGTCGGTATCGACTTTTTCTACAGCCCTACCGGTCGCGGGGAAAGTTCACAGGAGGCTGGAAGCCTACACCACAATTACTGCGGAGTGTGCCTGGAGAAAGAGGTCCCCGCTTACCGCCTGCGGGGACGACGGTTGGGAGGCGGTTGTTTTGCGTTGGATGCCTGGACGCGGGGGACCGCGTCCCTCCCGGTGGTGTTCGTTTCCGCGGGGTCGTGGGCGGGTGCGGTTTGTGCCGGCGAATGCTGCTTGACTTGGCGTTATTCCCGTGATAGACTCCCTCGCTGTTGCCTTTGGGGGGTTTTTGCGCCCATCGGCATAGGGTATGCCTTGCCGTGTCGGTTTCCGGTGGGCTGTTGGTTGTTCCATTCTAGTTCGCGGGGCCCTTTTCGGGGCTTCGATTCTGACCTGGAAACACACAAACCTACGGGCAATTTTGTGCCTGCGGGATGTTTTGAAGCCAGACGTTTTGGAGAGTAGATTTGCCCACGATTAACCAGTTGGTGCGCGGGATTCGGCAGTCGAGCGCTAGCAAGGGTAAGGCGCCGGCTCTGAAGGAATGTCCGCAGGCGTCGGGCACGTGCACGCGCGTGTATACGATGACGCCGAAAAAGCCCAACTCGGCGTTGCGCAAAGTGGCGCGCGTGCGGCTCAAGAACGGCAACGAAGTGACGGCGTATATCCCGGGCGTTGGGCACAACCTGCAGGAACACTCGCAGGTGATGGTGCGCGGCGGCCGTGTGAAAGACCTTCCCGGTGTGAAGTACCACCTGATTCGCGGGGTATTGGACGCGCAGGGCGATTGCGGTGGGACGGCATCGCGCAAGGACGACGGCGGTAAAGAGATTCACAACGGCCGCTGGGTGAGCCGTTCGAAATACGGCGTGAAGAAGCCCAAGTAAAAGGAAGTCATTCTGAACGACGTGAAGAATCGCATTCAGCTCGGAGTCATTGGGCTAGCGAGATTCTTCGCTGGCGCTCAGAATGACATGGCATAGGAACGGATTAACTTACTATGGCAAGGCGTCGTGGCGCGCAGAAACGGTCTCTGCTGGCCGATCCCAAATACAAGAGCGAGACCTTGGCGCAGTTCATCAACTCGGTGATGCGCCGCGGGAAGAAGAGTATCGCGGAATCGATCGTGTACGGCGCGCTGGAAATCATCCACAAGAAGCAGCCGTCGGAGAAGCCGATTGACGTGTTCAACAAGGCGCTCGAAAACGCGAAGCCGATTTTGCAGGTGAAGTCGCGGCGTGTTGGTGGCGCTACGTATCAGGTCCCGGTGGAAATTGCGCCGCGTACGCGTCAGGCGATAGCGTTCCGTTGGATTATTGAATTCGCGCACAAGCGCGGCGAAAAGACCATGAAAGAACGGTTGGCGGGCGAGCTCCTGGATTGCTTCGGGCACCAGGGTTCGACGATGAAGCGCCGTGAAGACACACACAAGATGGCGGAAGCGAATCGTGCTTTCGCGCATTTCAGGTTCTAGTTTTGTTGTCAGTTTTGATGGGGCGGTGGTTGGGAAATCGAACCATGCAGCTCAAGTTAATAATGCAGCTCAAATTAATATAGCGCAAGAGTTTAACGTAGGTGTAAACGCTTTTGCGGAATTATTCAGCTAGCGGCTCCTGCTTAAACTCGCCAAAGTTGAATCCTGTGCTGTAGGGCCAAATTCTGGTTGCCACAGCGGGTCGGTGAGTGCGGCGCGAGCCTGAACAATCAACTTCAAGCTTGTGTAATGTGTAGATCCGGCCGGTGTGCCCTCTTGATAGGGGAGACATCGGCTTACACGCCTGAGTGAAAGGTGTAGACGTGCCGCGTAAAACTCCACTCGAGAAGACCCGCAACATCGGAATCATGGCCCACATCGATGCCGGCAAGACCACCGTTACCGAACGTGTCTTGTTCTACTCCGGCCGGTTGCACCGCGTGGGCGAAGTCCACGAGGGCACGGCGACCATGGACTACATGGCGCAAGAGCGGGAGCGCGGCATAACCATCACCTCCGCAGCGACAGCATGCGAGTGGCGGGATCATCGTATCAACATCATCGATACGCCCGGCCACGTCGACTTCACGGCTGAAGTCGAACGCAGTCTGCGCGTGCTCGATGGAGCCGTCGCTGTCTTTTGCGCCGTGGCAGGCGTCCAGCCCCAGTCCGAAACCGTATGGCGTCAGGCGGACAAGTATGGCGTGCCGCGTGTCGCGTTCATCAATAAGATGGACCGCACGGGCGCCGACTTTGATCGCGCGATCGCGACGATGCGGGACCGGTTGGGCGCGAACGTCGTGCCGATTCAGATTCCGACGGGCGCCGAGGACAAGTTCGAGAGCGTCATCGACCTCATCATGATGGAAGAAATCCGTTGGGAAGGCGAAGGCGCGAAGAACCAGATGGTTCGCGGTCCGATTCAGGAGCAGTTCAAGGAGCTGGCCGAGATCGCACGTCACAGCATGATCGAGTCCGTCTCGGAATTGGACGAAGGCCTGATGATGAAGTACCTCGAAAACGAGGAACCGACGGCGGACGAGCTGAAGGCGGCGTTGCGCAAAGGCACGATCGCGGGCGAGGTTTGCCCCGCCATTTGCGGAACGGCGCTTCGGAACAAGGGCGTGCGGTTGTTGCTCGACACGGTCGTGGACTATTTACCGTCCCCCCTGGATATGCCGGCGATTGTGGGTCACAGTGTCAATAACGGCGAAGCGGAAATTTTGCGCAAGGCCGACGACAGCGAGCCGTTCTCGGGTCTGGCGTTCAAGGTGATGACCGATCCGCATGTGGGCCGCTTGACGTTCATCCGTGTGTATAGCGGGGTGGTGAATTCGGGCGATCAAGTGCTGAACACGCGCACGGGCCGCAAGGAACGCCTGGGCCGCTTGCTGGAGATGCACGCGGACCAAAGGCTTGACCTGACGGAATTGCGCGCCGGCGATATCGGCGCGGTCATCGGCGCGAAAGACACGACCACGGGCGACACGCTCTGCGATTTGAAGGCCCCGGTCGAGTTGATGTCGGTGACATTCCCGGAACCGGTGGTGCACATCGCGATCGAGCCGAAGTCGAAGGCAGACCAGGACAAGTTGTCCGACGCGCTGAACAAGCTCAGCGAAGAAGACCCGACGTTCCGTGTGCGCGCGGACGAAGAGACGGGCCAGACGATTATTGCGGGGATGGGCGAGCTCCACTTGGAGATCCTCGTGGACCGCATGAAGCGCGAGTTCAAGGTCGAAGCGAACGTGGGGCGCCCGATGGTGGCGTATCGCGAATCGATTCGGAGCAAGGCCGAAGGCACGATGAAATTCGTCCGGCAGACGGGTGGCCGCGGGCAATATGGCCACGTGATTTTGACGGTCGAACCCGGCGATCCGGGATCGGGCTTCGTGTTCGAGAGCAAGGTGGTGGGTGGCAACATCCCGAAGGAATACATCCCAGCCGTGAAGAAGGGCGCGCAGGGCGCACTTGTTGGCGGCGTGGTTTCAGGGTATCCGATGGTCGACGTGAAGGTGGTACTGCTCGACGGTTCGTATCACGAAGTCGACTCGTCGGAAATGGCGTTCGAAATGGCGAGCTCGATGGCGGTGAAGCAGGCGGTGCCCAAGGCGCGGCCGGTGCTGCTCGAGCCGATGATGCGCGTCGAAGTCGTGGTACCGGAAGAGTACGTGGGTGATGTGATAGGCGATATCAACGGGCGGCGCGGCCGCCTGGAAGGCATGGAGCCGGCGAAGAACGTACAGAAGATCCACGCGCTGGTTCCGTTGGCGGACATGTTTGGCTATGCGAACGACGTGCGCTCGAAGACGCAAGGCCGCGCGGCGCACAGCATGGAATTTGAACACTACGAAGCGGTTCCGCCGAACGTGGCGAATGAAGTGATGGAAAAAGCGGGCGGCGCGTATCGGTTCTCATAAGAATCGTCTGACAGCAACGGAATTCGCGTCAACCGACAGGACGGGTTGGCGAAGAGATAAAGGGAGATTCGAAGCGACATGGCCAAGGCGAAATTTGAGCGGAAAAAGCCGCATGTGAACGTGGGAACGATTGGTCACGTGGACCACGGGAAGACGACGTTGACGAGCGCTATCACGAAAGTGCTCGCGGAGACCGGCGGCGCGACGGCGATGGAATTCGATCAGATCGACAAGGCGCCGGAAGAACGCGAGCGCGGGATCACGATTTCGATCGCGCACGTCGAATACGAAACCGATAAGCGCCATTACGCGCACGTCGACTGTCCGGGCCACGCGGACTACGTGAAGAACATGATCACGGGCGCCGCGCAAATGGACGGCGCGATCCTCGTCGTCGGCGCGGATGACGGCCCGATGGCGCAGACGCGCGAACACATTCTCCTCGCGCGTCAGGTGAACGTGCCGTCGCTCGTCGTGTTCATGAACAAGGTCGACCTCGTGGACGATCCGGAATTGCTCGACCTCGTCGAGATGGAAATGCGCGAGCTCTTGACGAAATACAATTTTCCCGGCGACGACACGCCGATCATTCGCGGTTCCGCGCGCGCGGCGATGGAAGGCAACAACCCGGAAATCGGCAAGCAAAAAGTGCTCGAGCTGATGAAGGCGGTCGACGATTTCATCCCGACACCGGCGCGCGCGCTCGACAAACCGTTTCTAATGCCGGTGGAAGACGTGTTCACGATCACGGGCCGCGGCACGGTGGTGACGGGCGCGATTCAGCAGGGCGTGATTCACACGGGGGACAAGGTTGAGATTATCGGCATTCGCGAGACGCGCGAGACGACGTGCACGGGTGTTGAGATGTTCCGCAAGATGATGGATGAGGGCCAGGCGGGCGACAACGTGGGCCTTTTGTTGCGCGGTATCGACCGCGAAGACGTCGAGCGCGGTATGGTGATCGCGAAACCGAAATCGATCACGCCGCACACGAAGTTCGAAGGCGAAGTGTACGTGCTGACGAAAGAAGAAGGCGGACGTCACACGCCGTTTTTCACGGGCTACCGTCCGCAGTTTTATTTCCGCACGACGGACGTGACGGGCTCGTTGAAGTTGCCGGACGGCGTTGAAATGGTGATGCCGGGCGACAACGTGACGATCACGGCGGAACTGATCACGCCGATCGCCATGACCGAACAGTTGCGCTTCGCTATCCGCGAAGGCGGCCGGACGGTGGGCTCGGGCGTGGTGACGGCGATTCGGGAGTAGTTTGGCGGTCAAAGAATAGCAACGAAGATACTGAGACGAGGCGATGGCAGCAGCGACCAAAATTCGAATCAAATTGCGGGCGTACGACCATGGACTGCTCGATCAGTCCACGCTCGAGATCGTGCAAGCGGCGCAACGCACGGGCGCGGGCGTGGTTGGTCCGGTTCCGTTGCCGACGGC
>JBGTJY010000716.1:0-10022 GCA_041744855.1 Candidatus Hydrogenedentales bacterium | reverse complement strand
GCCCGCGAAAGCCTCAACGTCACCAACATCATCTTCGCCAATCGCAAGTACGCGATTCTGCAGACGGAACACGCGCGCAGCGGCGTCCCGACTCCCGGCCCCGTCGCGCGATCGCTCATGGAACTGCGCGACCCGGAGCTCGACTACTGCGCACTCGCGAAAGGCATGGGCGTCCCAGCCGAACGCCCGGCCACCGCCGAAGCATTCCACGCCGCGCTCAAACGCGCCCTCGCCGAACCCGGCCCACACCTGATAGAAGCAGTCATCTGAGCCGGTCTCGATTCGCTTCCCGACGTGATTTCACCGGGAGGGACGCGCTCCCCGCGCGTCCGGGGGATGGCGACGGCCTCGGACTCACCCGTCATGGCGAGGAAGCTGCGCAGTGAGCCGACGGCGTCCTCTCGCCATGACGAGCGCGGCCCGTGTCACCAAATGCCCGCCCCCGCGCTCCTTGTTACACACGAATGCCATACTCCACCCGGAGCGAATTCATGGATGCGACAACCGACAGCGCCATCGTTCACGCCGTCCTCGCCGGCAAGCGCGATCAATTCGGCCAACTCGTCGAGCGGCACTTACCCACGGTCTACGCGATCGCCTGTGCGCGCGTACGAAATGTTGCCGATGCGGAAGACGTCGCGCAGGAAACTTTCCTCAGCGCGTTTCAACGTCTCGACAAATTGCGTGAACCTTCGAAGTTCGAGGGCTCGGTCGCGACGATTGCTCGAAATGCCGCGATAGGTTTCGCAAAACGCCGGCGGCGCGAGGCGACAGCAGCCGCGAATGCTCCGTATGGCATTTCTGTTCCCGCAGCGGATATGTCGCGCGACGAGCTGCATCGGCTCGTGCACGGCGCGGTGGATCAAGTGCATCCGCAGTATCGCGAGGTGTTGTTTCTGCACTACTTCGCGGGGAAATCGACTGCGGAAATCGCACGAGTGTTGAACATCAGTCAGTCCGCCGTCAAAAAGCGTCTTCAGCGCGCGCGGGAAGTGCTGGGCGGGGACTTGCTGAATCGACTTGGCGGGGCAGATCAAGCGCGAAAGTATTTCACGTCGATGGGGGGCGCGATCACGGTGGCGGCGCTCAATTCACAAGTTTCGACATCCCTGGCCGCGACTGTCGCCTCGGGCCCGCTCGTGAAAGGGCTTGCGATAGCCGCGGGAGCGGTAGTGCTCACGGTGGCGATCGTCGCCCAGCAGCATCGGGCTAAAGGAAATGACGCAACGCGCGAATCGGTCGCTTCGCAAATTCCCGCGACGAAGACTACCGTTGAGCGCGTCGGCATTGGTCTGGGAATCTTGGTGGAGCCCGCGGGAGTGCCTGAGCCTGCGGCACTCGCAGCGGCAACCGAAATCACGGCATCCCCATCCGCAGGATTTCCATCGAGTTTTCCGTCGCCTTCGGAGAGCCTCGAGAAAACCCTTCAGACCGTTGTTTCTGTGACGTTCGAAGACATGGCCGTTGAAAAAATTTTGGATTTTTTGAGTGAGGTGTACGGCGTTTCATTCAAGCTTGACGCGAGGGTAATCGCTCCGCTCGAACGAGACGAACCGCGACTGTGGTTTGCCATGGACGAGTCCAATCGATTGCCCGAGGGGATCGTCCCCCTCAGTGACTATGTCACTGACGGAATGTTTGACGATGTCGATATCCGGGATGCGCCGATTACAGAGGCACTGTCAGAATTGTTGGGACCGCTCGGTCTCGACTATGTCCTCGAGCCCGGATTCGTGTGGATCAGTACACCAGGGCGCATCGAGTCCGAGGTAGTACGACTGCCTCCATCTCGATTCAAGCCGTACCGGCACTCGGAAATCCTCGAAAAGACGGTGTCCCTAACTTTTACGAATATTCATCTCTTAGATATTCTCGATTTCATGTCTGAGGCCTATGACATGGATTTCATGTCCCGATTCGAAAAGCTGGTGTTCGTAATCGACTTTCGGGTTGTCCAGATGCCGCCCGTACCTCGCCCGAAGGACGACACGCCAAGCGAGCGACCACCGGCTCATGCGCTGCGCATACCTGGGACGGCAGTCACCGACGGATACGTTCCCCACGTTAATCTTCAGAATGTTCAATTGCGCGACGCGCTCCGTTGCCTGCTGCGCCCGTTAAACCTGAGTTACGCTGCCATCGGTAACGACATCATCATCTCCACGCCAGCCAACATCGCCGCGAACGATCTCCCGTTGGAAAGCCTCAAGCCGTAGGGGTGGTTCGGGAACCGCCCCGAATACTCGCGCGGATCCCTTGGGTCTCGAAGCGCCCTTACGGCGTGCAGCGATCGCGCGAGCAGTTTTCGACCTTACCAAATCCCGGTTTTTACCCGCGCCTGCCTAGTGCGATACCATTGAGTTTTCGTGGTACACGCACAACCAGCAGAGGCCGGGTAATGCCAGACACGCACATCGATCACGTACTCGAAGAAACGCGACTGTTTCCGCCGACGGAGGATTTCGTCTCGCAGGCGCATATCTCCTCGATGGCGGAGTACCAGGAAGCCTACGAGGAATCGCTCAAGGATCCGGACGCGTTTTGGTCGAAAGTCGCGCGCAATCTCCATTGGTTCAAAAAATGGGACAAGGTCCTCGACCGATCCAATGCGCCCTTCTACAAGTGGTTCGTCGGCGGCAAAACGAACATCGCCTACAACTGTCTCGACCGCCATCTCGATACCGTTCGTCGCACGAAGATTGCGATCCAGTGGGAAGGCGAACCCGGCGACACGCGGCGTTTGACCTATGAAGAATTGCATCACGAAGTCTGCCGTTGCGCGAACGTCCTCAAGTCGATGGGCATCCAAAAGGGCGACCGCGTCACGATCTACATGCCCATGATTCCTGAGTTGCCGATCGCGATGCTCGCGTGCGCGCGGATCGGCGCGACGCATTCGATTATCTTCGGCGGGTTCAGCGCGAACGCCATCGTCGATCGCAATCAGGACGCCGGCTCGCGACTCGTCATCACGGCGGACGGCGGGTGGCGTCGCGGTGCAATCGTGGACCTCAAGGCCGCAGTGGACGAAGCATTGACGAAATGTCCGACGGTCGAAAAAGTCCTCGTCGTGCGCAGGACGGAACAACCCGTCGCAATGCAAGAAGGGCGCGACTTCTGGTGGCACGACATGATGCGCGACGTTTCGAAGGAATGTCCCGCGGAAGAACTCGACGCCGAACATCCGCTCTTCATCCTGTATACATCCGGATCGACGGGAAAGCCCAAGGGAATTCTGCACACGACCGGCGGCTACATGGTGAACGTCTATCTCACCACGCGCTACGTGTTCGATCTTCACGACGACGACATTTACTGGTGCACCGCCGATATCGGCTGGGTCACGGGCCACAGCTATATCGTGTACGGTCCGCTTTCGAACGGCGCAACGACCATCATGTACGAGGGTGCGCCGAATCATCCCGATGCGGGCCGCTTCTGGGACATCGTCGCGAGGTATCGCGTCTCGATTTTCTACACCGCGCCAACGGCCATTCGCGCGTTCTCGAAATGGGGCGAAGAATTCCCCAATCGCCACGATCTATCGAGTCTGCGCTTGCTCGGCACCGTCGGCGAACCGATCAATCCCGAGGCGTGGATGTGGTATCGCCGCGTGATCGGCGGCAGCCATTGTCCGATTGTCGACACGTGGTGGCAGACCGAAACCGGCGCGATCATGATCACGACGTTACCCGGCGCGATGCCGACAAAACCCGGCTCTGCGGGTCTGCCGATGTTCGGCGTCAAGCCTGCCATCGTCACGGAAGAAGGCGAACCCGTCGACGGAATGCACAGTGGCCTACTGGTCATTCAAGAGCCATGGCCGTCGATGTTGCGCACGCTCTACGGCGACGACGAGCGATTCAAGGACGTGTACTTCTCCAAGTTCGCCAAACAGGGTTGGTATCTCACGGGCGACGGCGCGTTCCGCGACAAGGACGGCTACTACCTCATCATTGGCCGTCTCGACGACGTTATCAACGTTTCCGGGCATCGTCTCGGCACGATGGAAATCGAATCCGCGCTCGTGTCGCATCCACTCGTAGCGGAGGCCGCAGTCGTCGGCTTCCCGCACGAGATCAAAGGCCAAGGCATCTGCGCATTCGTGTCGGTACCTTCCGGAAAAACGCCGCAGGATTCCGACAAAGAGGCGTTGCGCGAGCACGTCGCAAAAGAAATCGGCGCGCTCGCCAAGCCCGATCAAATCCGTTTCACGGATGCCCTACCGAAAACGCGTTCCGGAAAAATCATGCGCCGCCTCTTGCGGGATGTCGCCGCCGGAAAAGAAACCACCGGCGACACGACGACGCTCGAGGATTTCACGGTACTCGCCAAACTGCGCGAGGCTAGCGAGGCGTAAGCGACTTTCAATTGGCCACTGGACCGGATTACGTTTCCCTGCATTTACGAAGCTGCTCGAGTTGTTCCAAATCCGCCAGGTCTCGCGGGCGTGACGTTGCCTTCTTCGCTTCAATCAAGTCGTGAAGCGAGAGAAAATGAATAGGAATCCCCTCCAATTCGGATAGGACTGCGTTTCTTTCCGCCTGCTCAAAATCGACGCCGTCGATCTTCGTCAAAATATCGATCCGGTTCGGTTCACGCCCCAGCTGAACGATGAACGCGTCTTGCATGAAATCGTCGGCACTGAGATCGCTAGATGTGAAGCCGAATTCAGACATCGCCGCCAAAATCTGTGACGCGTTCTTCGCGTCACGGGAAATCAAGATATCGATGTCTTTGGTATACCGCGGCTGCGCATGAATGCTCAATGCCCACGACCCCACCACGACATATCGGACTTCGTATTTCTTTAGGAGACGGAGAAAATCGGCGAGTACTCGGCTAAGGCGAGGAAGATCGGCCATCACCTTAGAGCGGCTTGCGAGAATGGAGGGGATATTTTTTTACTACCCGTTCCATGGGTGGCGCGTCGGCATTTTGCATCTCGAGCAAATGCAATAACTCCCGTAACTTCTCGTCCACGGAAAGCCGCGCGTAGTGCTCATCATCGGCCTTTTGCGCCGCTTCGAACGAGCTGAATTTCCGGATCACTTTGTCCATCGGCCCACAATTCTAACACGTTCCCCAATAAATCGAATGCAGCCTGTAAACCCGCTCTCCGTCCTTCTCCGCGATCCTCCGCGCCCTCCGCATCTCCGCGTTTTGCACTACACCCCGCCAGGTGTATAGTTCCTCGCGTGTCACGACGCGTGCCGGAGGTGTGCGATGGCGGAAAACGTACTGGGAGTCGGACGCGACAAATCGCTTGCGCAGATCATCGCTACTTCTGAAGCGGAACTGCGCCGCACCCAAGGCAGCCCCCGCCAAATTACCGGCCGCTCCGAGCTCGTCGATTGGCTCGCCAAGCGCGCCGACTTCAAAGGCGAATTCGATACCTTCTCGCTGCGCGTTTCCGAGGAGCACCCGAATATTCAAGAGGCGCTCAAGGTAGTCGAAGCAAACAAGGAACTGTGCGAGTGCCGCAAGGAAGACGGCCGCTACGTAATTCTCGCGCCCGCCCGCGGCTCGACGGATTACGCGCAAGCGCGCACGGTGATCGACGAAATTACCAAGCCGCTGAAACTTCCCGAGACCTGGCGCATCGAAGGCGCGAAATACCGCGTCGACCCGATCAGCATCGAGATGATCTTCAAGGCGCTCGTTGAATACAAGGCGAGCGACGCGCACCTTTCGCCCGGCAGCCCGCCCATATTCCGCGTCGACAACCAGGCGCGCTATTCCGAGTTGATGCCGCCGCTCTCGGGTGCGCAAGTCCTCGCGGCGATTCGCGAGATCGCGCCGGATGCCGACTGGGAAGAATTCGAGAAAGAGAAGCAGTGCAGCTTCAGCTATCACCAGGCGGGTGTCGGTTACGCGCGCGTGTCGTGCTTCATGAAAGCCGGCGCGCCCCACATGACGCTGCGCTATCTCCCGGAGTCGATCCCGTCATTCCAAGATTTGCACATGCCCACGGAGACGCTCGAAGAACTCGCGAAGCTGCATCGCGGCCTCCTCCTCGTCACGGGGATGACGGGCAGCGGCAAGACCACAACGGCCGCCGCGCTGGTCGACTGGATTAATCAACACAAACAAGTACACATCCTCACGATCGAGAATCCCGTCGAGTACGTCCATCGGAACAAACATTCGGTCGTGTCCCAACGCAGTTTGGGTATCGATGTCCGCAATTTCAACGAGGGCATCCGCGGAGCGCTGCGTCACGATCCCGACGTCATCGTCATCGGCGAAATGCGCGACCCCGACACGATCCGCTCCGCCATTAGCGCCGCCGCGACGGGCCACCTCGTGATCAGCACGCTGCACTCGAACAGCGCCAGCGAAGTTGTCAATCGCATCGTCAGTTTCTTCGAGCCGGTCGAACGCGACCTCGTCAAGCTCCAACTGCGCGACTGCCTGCGCTGCATCATCTGCCAGCGGCTCGTTCCGAAGAAAGGCGGCGGCCGCGTACCCGCGCTCGAGGTCATGTTCAATGACATGAAGCCCATCGCCGACGCCATCATCGAAGGCGACACCGATGGCATTCGCATCGGCATGCAACAGACCATCTCGCACTCGTTTTTGTTCGAGACCTACCTGCATCGCCTGGTCAAGAAGGGCGACATCACCGAGGACGCCGCGCGCGAATTCGCCACCGACGTAAGTATCCTGGACCAGATGATGATGGGTACCTATTCGGTTCCGCGGCTCGATACGATTCGTGCGCACCATTGACCAACTCGCTTCAATTACTGGTGGTTTGACGCACACGGAGCGCGATATGAGCGAGAATGCTCAGCCTACTCACAACTTATCCACAACTGAGAGCAGTGTGAAATATGCAGCAATCGACGGTCGCAGCGGAGCCTAAGTGATTGTGCACCAAAAACTTAGCGATTATTAGCCCCGTATGAGTTATCCCAACAGCGCTTCGCCCGGAGGTGTTATTCACCAAGCTTCTAGTTCAGACCCCGGCACTCCGCGATGAGAGTCATCGCCGGCCAAGCCGGGGGACTCCGCCTTGAATCGCCGCCCCAATCCGCCGCGATCCGCCCGACGTTGGACCGAGTCCGCGAAGCCGTGTTCAGCATCTTGGGTGAGCGCGTGATTGGCGCGAATTTCTTGGACCTTTTTGCCGGCACGGGGGCGAATGGCATTGAGGCCCTCAGCCGGGGCGCCCAATCCGCTACGTTCGTCGATGACGACAACCAATCCCTCAAGCTGATTGAGCGCAATCTAACCCATACCCGCCTTGCCGCCCGTGCGCGTGTAGTCCGGCTGACCTTGCCCCGGGATTTGTCAAGAGTTCCTGGTAGACCTTTCGACATTGTGTACGCGGATCCCCCTCACGGCTTCGCGGAATGGGACAAAGTGCTAGAGCTACTGGGCTTACAGAAGTTTCTCCAACGGGGCGCGTGGGTTATTTATGAGCACGGGGCAATGCGTGAGACGCCGGACGCGCAGGAGCGCGTCCCTCCCGGAGTCGGGCTTCGCCCATTCCGAACCGCCGTTTACGGGAAGACGGCGCTGACGTTCTACACATTCGACGCGGTCTAAATTCCAACGTTCCTATTGGCGGAAGGCTAGGCTAACGAAGTTGACTACGATTAATAATTTTGTTATAAGCTCAAACTATGAGCCAAGGCTAATCATCCGCTCGACGGAAGGAGCACCGCGATGCAATTCCTACACGCACTTCTCGAATTCACCGTTGGATTCTTCGTTGGCCTCCTCAGTGGCGCTCTCACCGAGGCTATTCTCAGCGCGTTGGGCGTCACCGTTTGATCCTCTGTCGCCCATCCTTTTTCACACGCCACGCGCTGTCAGCCATCGGCGTCGCGATCGGGAGCGTCGCGTTGGCCGAAACGGCGGACGATCCGGCGGACGATCATTTGCGCCTGTGGCAGCGCGACCATCTCTTCGGTGACTGGGCAGGCGCGCGCACCTCGCTCACGAACCACGGCGTGGACTTCGAACTCGTTTATACGTCCGAGTACTTGTGGAATCTGCACGGCGGCCTAAAAACGGGCGGCGAGTATCGCGCGGACGCGAGTCTAACGATTTCCGTCGATACCGCGCGCGCCAAGTGGTGGGCTGGCGGCGAATTCTTCATGCACATCCAGGGTCAACACGGCGACGGTTTGACCGAAAAATACGTCGGCGATTTTCAAACGCTATCCAACATCGACGCGGACGACTTCTTTCAGATATCGGAGGTTTGGTATCGCCACACGTTCGCCAGCGATCGCTTTTGGATCAAGCTTGGCAAACAGGAAGCGAACGCCGATTTTGCGTACACCGATTTCGGCGGCGAGTTCATCAGCTCGTCGCCCGGTTTCAGTCCGACGATCCCGCTCGTGACGTACCCCGATCCGGACTGGGGCGTTGCGATGGGCGCGCAGCCCGTCGAGTGGTTCTCGATCAACGCGGGGCTCTATCAGGGACGTCCCGATGGCGGGCGATCGATCGGCGACACGATCGACACGCTCTACGGCCCGATGTTCATGGTCGAGCCTTCGTTTCACTATACGATCGCCGATCGCCCAGGACACCTCCGACTCGGCTACTGGTGGAACGGCGATCGGTTCGAAAAACTCGGCGTCGCGGAAGACGACGGCGGCATCGACACGGCCGCGCAACTCGCGTTACTCGCGGATCTACGCGGGCGCGGCTTGATCGCCGTTTTTTTCGAAGGATTGATCGGCACGGCAGTCGGATTCTTTGGCGGCGAATTCATCGATCGCGTGAACGGTTCGGAATCGAAGGACGAGACCCACGGCTTCTACGCGACGTGGGACCAAACCATTTTCGCGAACCAGGAGACCGGCCGCGGCCTCGGAGTCTTCGCGCAATTCGGATACTCCGACGAAGACGTGTTCGAAGCGGAGCGCTACTTCGGCGGCGGGATTCAGTGGACCGGGCCGTTCGCGCGGCGTCCCGAGGACATCTTCGGGCTCGGCGTCTTCCACGTGAACTTCAGCGAGAAAGCGGGCTTCGATGAGCCCAGCGAGACCGTGTTTGAGCTGTTCTACAAAGCTCAAGTGACACCCTGGTTCAACCTGAAACCGGATTTCCAATATATAGTTCACCCAGGTGGACAGCGCCATGAAGCGGCATGGGTTGCGGGGTTTCGGACCGAAATTTCGTTCTGAAAGCTGGCGCGAAATTATCTTGCTTAAATAAATTAACTGTGGTAAACTTTCGCAATATTACCCGAAAAACACCGGATTGGAGAACACCCCGTGAAGTCCTTGTTCACGCTGCCACTAGCACTGCTGGCCGTCGCGATGGCGACGCCCGCACACGCCGACATCCCCGAAAAAACGCTGCGCATCGCATTCATCGCGTACCAGAATCCTGACCAACTGGCCGGCGATGTGAAGCCCGTGGTCGCCTACCTCGAGAAGACGCTCGGCATGCCCGTCAAATCGTTCGTGTCGACCGGCTACGCAGGCATCGTCGAAGCGCTGCGCAACGAAACGGCCGATGTCGGCTTCATGGGCCCGCTGCAATACATCATCGCCCGCCAACAATCCGGCGCGCGCGTCATCCTCGGCGAGCTCTACAACGACTCGGCGACGTACCACTCGAAAATTTTCGTGCGCAAAGACAGCGGCATCACGAAAGTCGAGGACCTCAAAGGCAAAACGATGGCCTTCGTCGATCCCATCTCGTCGTCGGGCTACTTGTATCCGCTCGCCATCTTCAAAGAGAAGGGCCTCATCCAGCAGAAGCCGGAAGATTACTTCAAGCGCGTCTACTTTGCCGGCGGCGACGAACAAGCCATCCGCGCCGTGTACAACAAATTCGTCGACGCCGCGGGCATCGGCGAATTCTCGTTGAAGCTGCTGCGTGTCGAAGAGCGCGACGCAGTGGTGCCCATCGCGACTTCGGCGCCGATTCCGTCGCACTGCATCGTGGCGCGCAAAGGACTCAGCAACGAGCTCACGGAGAAATTCCAAAACGCGCTGCTCGCGCTCAACGAAGAAGGACCCAATCACGCGCTGCTGCAACACCTCTACAGC
>JBGTJY010000715.1:0-2929 GCA_041744855.1 Candidatus Hydrogenedentales bacterium | reverse complement strand
CATCGCGTCGCCACCGATGGGGAGCCCGTACACCTGTTGAATACGGCGACTCAAGAGGTGTTGGCGCTTCCGCGCGGATTCCAGGGCGCGAGGATCGAAGTGCCGTTGCTGGCCGCTGACGTCGTATTGGCCATGACCCGAAAAGCGGTGCCGCGTCCGACGATACAAATCGTCGGCGATGGGATTCCTGAGCGGAACGAACATGTCATCGCGTACGTGGCGGATCCGCGCGCCTGCCCGGTCTTGGATGCCGGCGCGTCATTCTTCAGCACCGCGCAGGTGGACGCGCTTGCACGGCATGTCGAGCGCTATTTTCGAGAACAGGCTTCGGCCGTGCCTGTTTACGGTCTCGTCTTAGCGGGCGGAAACAGCACGCGCATGGGACGCGACAAGGGGGCGTTGCAATACGACGGCCGCGCGCAAACCGAGCGCTGCCTCGAAATGCTCACGGATGTCTGCTCGAATTCATTCGTTTCGGTGCGGGCCGGCCAGATTGAGTCGGAACCCTACCGTAATTTGCCTTGCATTGCCGATCGCTTGGACGGATTTGGTCCGATGGGCGGGGTGTTGACCGCGATGTTGGCCGCGCCGCATGCCGCGTGGATCGTATTGGCGTGCGACATGCCCAACCTGGACGTCGAGCTCTTGCGCGAGTTACTCGCAAACCGAAATCCATTTCGCACCGCGACGTGCTATATGGGCACGGACGGATTGCCGGAGCCCATGTGCGCGGTGTATGAACCGAAGTGCATGCGATTCCTATTCGATCGCGTGGCGCGCGGGGAACTTAGTCTGCGCGCGTTCTTGGCGTCGCATCGCGTCACGACGATCGACGCGCCGCCTGACCGGTTGCTGCGCGTCAACACGCGCGCGGAATATGAGGCCTACCACTCGCGCGAGGTCAAGGCATTGTGAAACCACCGCGGACCATCATCGTCCAATACTTCGCGATGCTCCGCGAAGAACGCGGCGTGACCGAAGAACGCATCGCGACGGCCGCCGAAACGCCCCGGGCATTGTTCGAGGATTTGAGACAGCTCCATGGATTTTCGCTCGACGCGTCGCGATTGAAAGTCGTAATCAATGACGCATTCGCAGGCTGGGACGATTCATTGTCTCCCGGCGATCGCGTGGTCTTCATTCCGCCGGTCGCCGGCGGATAACGGAGCGTCCCAGCAATGTTTCAAGTCTCAGCCGAACCCATCAATCCCGCGACGTTGATGCAGGAAATCCGACGAGACGACGCGGGCGCCTGCGTGACGTTCGAAGGTTGGGTGCGCGATCACAGCGAGGGTCGCGCCGTCACGCGGCTTGAATACGAAGGCTACGAGGCCGTTGCAAATTCCGAAGGCGCGAAGATCGTCGACGAGGCCGCGAAGCGTTTCGATGTCCACGAGGTCCGCTGCGTCCATCGCGTCGGCCGCCTCGAAATCGGCGACATGGCCGTGTGGGTCGGCGTATCGTCCTCGCACCGGGCCGCCGCGTTCGATGCGTGCCGATACGTGATCGAGGAAGTAAAAAAACGTCTGCCCATTTGGAAAAAGGAGCACTACGCCGAGGGCGATTCGGGTTGGGTAAATTGCCAGACGGGCGCGGCGCGGACGTGAACAAACGCCGTTAACCTATTGTTATGAACCATTAAACTTCTCGTTGCGATGATCGGCGTTGTGGTGTTAGAATCTAGACAGTCTAGATGAATAGAGGATGATCCCGTGGTAAACGAATGGCAACTGCAGCACGCCAAGAACAAGCTTAGCGAGCTCATCGACTGTGCCCTCGAAGACGGTCCCCAACACATATCGCGTCATGGAAAGGCGACAGTCGTCGTCCTCTCTGTGTCCGATTTCGATCGGTTAACCAACCGCGAAGAGTCCATCGCCGAGTTCTTCCAACGGTCTCCCTTGCGGGGCATGACGTTCGAACACTCTAAGGATCTGCCGCGCGAAGTTGAACTGTGAACTACCTCATCGATACTTGCGTCGTCTCGGAATTGGTTAGGCCGAAACCGAATCAGGCGGTTTTTGGATGGTTCAAAGGCCGGCCGAGCGCGAGTTCGTATCTGAGCGTGCTCACGCTCGGTGAAATCGAAAAGGGAATTGAGCGCTTGGACGACGGCCCCAAGCGCTCGCGGCTCCGGAAGTGGGCGGATACGGAGCTGCGCCAGACTTTCTTCGGGCGCATTCTCCCCGTAACCGAAGACGTCATGATGGCCTGGGCGCAACTGCAGGTCCGAGCGGAGCGACGTGGCGTCGCCATGCCAGTCGTCGATGGAATTCTTGCAGCGACCGCGATTGTCCACCAACTGACCGTGTTGACGCGCGACGTGCAAACGTTCGACGCCAATGACATTCCATTCGAGAACCCGTGGGATGCGTAGACGAAAGCCGGTATCGACGGGTCAATGCAGCGGATGACGATCGAGGGAGATTCGGGCTTGAGTCGACGCGCCTTTACAGCCGTTGAAGCCGTAATCGTGCTGGTCGTAGTTACGCTCGTCCTCATTGCGGTAATTCCTCGCGTGCGACAGAACATTGCTGCAGCTCGGGCGGAGGAGTTTTGGAAAGTGGCCGAACTGATGCACGCCTCAGACCTGGCGCCCTTTCAGCGCCAATTGGCGGACCGGAAGATCAGATCGCTGCGAGGGTATAGTGGCGAATCCTACTTGCACGCGGCTGCCGGGCTGGGGCGTGATGCTGCAGCCGTATGGCTCATTAGAGAGGGATTCGACGTAAATGAGCAGGGAGAACGGGGCATAACCCCGCTTGTGTTCCTCTTGGTTTGCGGGGATTTCCCGACTTCGCACGACAATTTGCTCCGGGCGGCCACCACACTTATCGACCATGGGGCGGACGTCAATTTGAAAGGACCAGGCGGATGGACGGCCTTGCACTCCGCCGCGCGTCGGCCAGAGCCTTCGTTCACTATGTTG
>JBGTJY010000714.1:0-6201 GCA_041744855.1 Candidatus Hydrogenedentales bacterium | reverse complement strand
GCAGGGTCCGCTCGGTGGTCGCCATGCCCGCACTGACGAGTTGCAGCACGGTATCTTCCAACGGACAATTCGCCAATTGTGGTCGGATCGGATCGCGCTCGCCCTCGACGTAGCGCCGCCATAGGCTTTCGCTATCGAACGGAGTCGAGGCCATCAGAATCGAACGCCCAAACGGCTGCCCGGACCCGAATCGCCCCGCGCGTCCGCCCATGTTCTCGTATTCCGAGCGCGAGATGGGCGTCTTCCACGGTAACGCCCCCCGGCCATCGAAGCGCCACTTGTCCTCGGTGATGAACGTGTTCTGCGCGGGCAGGTTCATTCCGGCGGCCAGCGTGCTCGTCGCGACGAGGACACGAATCTCGCCCGCGCGAAACGCTGTTTCAACGATTCGGCGTTCGTCGGCGGTCAGGTCGGCGTTGTGAAACCCCACGCCGGAGAAAAGCGTTTCGATCAATTGCCGATTGGAACGCGTGTGTTCCAGCTTGTTGAGCAGCGAAACGGCCCTGGGTGTTTTCGTTCCGTTTATTACTGTCGCGATTTGTTCCGCACACCTGCGCGATTCTTGTCGCGATTTCGCGAATACGAGGCAGGTCTCGCCGCGTTCCGCCGCCGCGCGGACGTTTTCGATGAGCGCGTCCCGCGCCTCGCCCGACGGCGCATCGGCCATCGGCTCGTGGTCTTCGGCCATGCCGTTATACGTCCGATACCGGAAGGTGCCATCGTGCAGCACGCCGTACCGGAGCTCGATGGGCCGCTGGTCGAATTGCAGCAAGTCTGCCCCGAGCCATTCCGCCAACTTCTCCGCCTGGCCGATGACCGCGGAGAGTCCAATCACGCGCCGTTTGGATAAGAGTAGCTGCGTCAGGAGCAACTCGACGCCAGCGCCGCGTTCGGGGTCGGACAGCAACTCGAGCTCGTCGGCGATCACGAGGTCAATCTCGGCGATCTGCGCCGGACGCCGCAGGAGGAGTTGCGCGAGTTTCTCGTAGACCACGACGGCGATCGAAAAGTCGCCGCGCGCGAAGGCTTCGTCGTAGTCCCGATGGTCGCGGCTCGATACGACGACCCGAATGCCGTAGCTCGCGTACTTCGCTTTGAAGTCCCGGAATTTCTCGTCGGCCAATGCCTTCAACGGGACGAGGTAGACGACGCGCTTTCGCCGGAGGGCCGTCTGCACCGCGGCCATCTCACCGATGAACGTCTTGCCCGCGCTGGTCGGGGCCTGGACGAGCAGGTTTCCGCCGTCGAACAGCTTGTGCCGTTTAATCGCCCGTTCCTGCAGCGGCAACAGGGTCTCCCCCATCTCCCGCCGCCACGTCGCCGTCATCTCTACTGGGAACCCGTACTGCATCAAACGCTCCATCCTCATGACCGCAGCCACCCATGGGCCATGCCCGGGAGGAGTCCCAGCTATTCAGGCCGGGCAGGTCATTCCACTCAGGCTGCGGTCAATATACTGAAGATTTTATCAGATGTCAAGATCTTTTTTTTCCCCATGATTGCGGGGTTCGGCCGCGGGGCGATCAAAGTGCGCTTTAGGTCCGGCACGAACCAACCAACCAACCAACCAACTTTCATTTTTCGTATTGAACAAGCAATTAGTGTTTCGTTAGGATTCCTCGATTTAGATTGGCTGTGGCTGCAGCACGTCTAGCGCACTTTTTGCGTAAGGGAGGAGAACGACCGTGAAACATCTGACGTTAGTGGTGGCCTATCTGTTCGTCGTCACGCCGGTGTTTGGGGGCGAGACGATCGACTTTGCGAATGGGGAAGAAGACCTCCTGATCTATGGAGACCAAATGGAGGGGGGGCGAACGACTTTTACGTCGGATTTGAATGGCGACGGGAAGGAAGATTTGATTTTCAGTTCGCGGCGGGGTGATGGCGCGGATGATTTGAAGCCGGACGCAGGCGAGATTCACATCGTTTTCGGTGCGGAGTCGTATGCAGGCGCTGTGGACATGGCGGGGACGGATGGGGCTCTGCCGGACGTAACCATTTACGGGGCGACAGCGGGCGATCTGTTGTTTACCGGACAAGGGAACCGCGCTGACGGAGACGTAAACGGCGACGGAATCCCGGATTTGGTCGTGGGCGTGCACCTCGGGGACGGACCGGGTGACACGCGGACGGATGCGGGCGAGGTATATGTCTTTTTCGGCAAAACGACCTGGCCGTCCTCGATCGATCTGGCTGTCACGGCGCCAGACGTCATCATTTATGACGCGACCATTCCTTTTGGGAGGATGGGCACGCGCATCGCGGTGGGTGACTTGAACGACGACGGTTTAGACGACATGGTGTTTGGCGCCCCGGGCGTTCCATCGCTTTTCGCCGGGCCCGGCATCAATTACGGCGCGATTGGGATAGTGTACGGATCGGCCACGTTACCAGCGGTGATCGACGTGGACGATACCCCGTTGGACGTTTTGATCCTGGGTGCGAGTTCCGAGGATAGCCTGGGATCGCTGATCAATATTGCCGATATCGATCAAGACGGAATACGGGATCTGGTTTTTGCGACAAACGTTGGGGATGGGCCAGGCGATACCCGGTCGAATGCGGGTGAGGTGTACATTGTCTATGGTTCCAATGCGTTACCGGCAACGATCGATCTCGCGTCCGATGAGCAAGACGTTATCATTTACGGCGCCTCGGCAGACGACGGGCTGCGGATGGACAATTCTTACAATCCGCTCGGTATCGGGGATTTCAATGCAGACGGTTACCCGGACTTGCTGCTGAAGGCTTTCGCGGCCGATGGTCCGGGAGAAGCGCGTCCCGACGCGGGTGAGATGTACGTGATTGCCGGCTCAGCCTCCCTGCCTGCGGTGATTGACCTTGCCAGCGGAGGGGCGTCGACCATCATTTACGGGGCAACCGCGGGAGATACTTTGGGTGATGGGGTGGTGCTTGGCGCGGGGGACTTCAACGGGGACGGCGCTGCCGACATTTTCGCGGGCTCGTATCTTGGCGATGGCCCCGGTGAAACGCGCCCCGATAGCGGTGAGGCATATCTAATCTTCGGCGGTGCATCGTTGCCCGCCGTGGTGGATCTTGGCGCAGGGGGCGCGGACATGGTGATCCATGGCGCAGGCAGCGGCGAACAGCTCAGTGCGTTGGAGTTGATGGACCTCAACGGCGATGGGCTGGAAGACCTCTTTCTTGCGGCGGCGGGGAACGGTCCAGCGAATGATCGTGCGCTCGCTGGGGAGGGGTATGTGGTGTTCGGCACAAGCACCCCACCGGCGGTGTTGGATCTCGCCATCGATATGCCCGACCTGATCTACTACTGCGCCACCGCCGGGGATATCTTAGAGCCGTCGAGTTGGAATGCCGGCGACGTGAATGGCGACGGCGTGCCGGATTTCCTCTTTGGGCTGGGCGGCGCGGACGGTCCGGGCGAGGCGCGTCCCGATGTCGGCGAGTTGTATCTAAACTACGGCGAGGGTACTGGCGAGATGGCGGCGGTGACAGCGGTAGACGCGCCGGGAGACGTGCTGCCGCGCGACTTCGGTTCGACACGGACAACGATCGATTTCGATGCAGGCACGGGAACGAGCGAAACGACGGTGACGTTGGTGCGGAGCAACGACGACTTGTCGAATCTGGGGCTGGGTGTGCAGACCGGAGAAGTGTATTGGCAGATCGATTCGGACCGTGTCGACTTCGGTACGGCGCAGGTGCAGTTCCAGTACTTGGATTCCGAAATTGCCGGCCTCGACGAGTCTCAGCTCGTTTTGTATCACGCGCCAAGTCCAGACGGTCCGTGGACGGTGGTCGAAGACCAAATGCTGGACCCGACTACGAACACGATCACGGCGAATCTCGACTCTTTCTCCGTGTTTACGATCGGCTACGAAGTTGCGGTTCAGGTGCCGGTTTCCCAGACGATTCCCTATTTGACGGCACTGCTGATCGCGGCATATTCGATCGGAGTTTTGGCGAGCCTCCAGCGACGGCGCCGGTAGAAGGCGGACCGGGGTCATGTTCCTCATTTGGGCGTTCAAAAGGGCAGAGAAAAGGGAGGGAGTTATGCGCGTGGATTTTTTGAGATGGGCCGGAATTGCAATTGTAGCGATCGGGATAGTGACGGCAGGTGGGGCGTTGGCCCAGACGGTGACGTACTCATTCGGCACGACAAGTGATTTGCTTGATGCTTCGTTTTACGCGGGCGAGGCGAGCGATGGGTCCGATGTATCCGGACGGCTCGTGATGAACGTGGGCATCAATGGCGCAGGGACGGAAGCGATCTTCTGGGCAGTGAATATTGCGACCTTTCAACAGGGCCTTTTCAGAGTTCCCATTGGGCAACCCCTGGGCTGGGAACGGCTGCTGCCCGATCAGGGATTCGACTACGACCAAATCTCCTGGACGCCGGACGACGATGCGGTCTTGTTTGCGGCCAGCCGATATACGGTATCAACCCAAGTTTTGGAGATTGGCCGAACTTTGCACGGTTACCTCCTCGTCGATGGAACCGTGACCCGCAATGCGACGGACAATTACTACGTCGCGGGCGCGAACGTAGGTATTCCGGACAATAACGAACTCGTTGCGGTTCCCATTTTGCCCAACGGTGACGAGGATTTGTCGCGGGACCCTGCAATCATTACCAACTTCGGGTTTACTCGGCCCGTTGGAAACGCGCCGCTGGTTCTTCCGTGGTTATCGAACGACGGCAGCGCGGTCGCATTTGTCGTATTCGACTCATCCACCGATCCGGACTTGGGGGATGTATATTTACTGGAGAACCTCGACCAGATACTGGCTGCGCCGAAGATTGGGATAACCGATATTTCGTCGCTGGCTCCCACGTCTCTTTCCGATCCAAACGTGATCGATATACGGGCCTCGGACTCCGCGAATTTCGTTTCCAACCCGTCACTGAGCCAGGATGGGTCGATTGTTTTCTACAGCGAAGACTACAACAACGAATTTGATTTGGAAGACTTCTTCCCTAGCGCGTCCCTTGGGGATTTCGACCTCAATCTGGCGCAGCGGGATGGTACTGGCGACGTACGCTTCGTTCAGCCGCTCAATCAGTCGATTCCGGCGCCTTTTCCCACTGGAAACCGGATGACCTTCGGTAGGGCCGTGAACGACGAACTCGATTTTAGGACGTACATTACGACCCTTAGCGCGCAGAACAATATCGCCGCGGAAACGGATGACCTGCCGGAGGGAGAGACCAGCGCGGTGATCGATGGCCAGACGGTAAACTTACCGTTCGAGCTGACCGACAGCGCAGTCCAGGCAACGTCTGATTTCACCGTGGCGGACGCGAGCGGCACCGCGATTCAAATACCGACCGATCAGGTCATCAACTTCCCTCCTGGATCATCGCCCCAGATCACGATCTTCACGCCAATCAATCCTGTCGCCGACGTGCAACTTCCGAATCCGCAGACCGACATTCCGGTGCTCAGGACATTTGGCCCGTCGGGAACGCAATTTTTCCCGCCCATCACCGTTACGATCACATACACCGACGCGGAGGTCGCCAATATCGCCAATGAAGCCGAGATGATTCCCTACCTGTTTGTTGGGGGAGCGTTCGTACAGCTTGAAGCGGAATTTCTGGCGACAGTCGTCGTGGACGTGGACGCGAACACACTGACGTTTCAAACGGATCACTTCTCGACCTATGGCATCGGCGGGTTGAGCGTCGAGGGGCTCGCGTCACTCCCGCACCGTGGTTGGATGTATGTATCGCTTTTTGCGGTACTGGGGTTGGCTGGCGCGGTACTTGTAAGACGGATGCGTTTCGTCCCGTCAAACTGATCCATTCGACATAGACTTGATGACCGGCCTGCTGGCGCTGCCAGCGGGCTGTTTTTTTCAAGGCGCCACTGCTTCAACCAACTCGATCGCAGAGGACCATAAACCCCTGCCTACCTGTTTCCCAGCAGGCGCAGAGCGTGCTATCGTGGCTCCCTCGCATCGAATAAAGTATCAAGCCTGAGGATACTTGACTAGAATTCATCTGGAGGCGCCAGCATGGAACCGAAATGGATCATCGCGATTGTCGTTGGGGTGGTGGCCGTCCTTTCGCTCCCGCTTCTGCTGGCCAACAAGGTCAAGCTGGAGAATTACCAGGAAGTGAAAATGGGGATGACCTACGCGCAGGTCAAGGAGATTCTCGGCAGCGGGAAAACCATCGACGAGGTGGACCCGCCGAAAATCAAGAAGTCCGACCTG
>JBGTJY010000713.1:0-3455 GCA_041744855.1 Candidatus Hydrogenedentales bacterium | reverse complement strand
TCGATAAAGACCCGCGCCGTGGGCACCGGATTGCCATTGAAATCAACGACTTTCCCGGAAATCGTCGCGGTCTCGTTTTGGCTAAAAATAGCTTGAAGCAGTAAAACGAACAGCACAACCGCAACCTCAACGAATCGTCATGCTGAGCGACAGCGAAGCATCTCGCTCGCGCCGTCGCCCCAATTTAAGGTCAAACTTTAACCTACGACTCCACGTCGCCGATGGGATACGAACCCAACACTTTCAATTCCTGGCAGTTTTCGGCAATCTCGTCGATCGCCGTCTTCACGTTCGGGTCGTCGATATGCCCGATCAGGTCGATGAAGAACACGTAGTCCCACGCGCGTTTACGCGAGGGGCGCGACTCGATGCGCGTCAGATCCAGCTTGGCCTTCGACAGTGGATCGATAAGCCCCTGGAGCGCGCCCACCCGATTCTTCACGGAAATCATTAGCGACGTTTTGTCTTTTCCGGTCGCCTTCGCCTGTTGATTGCCGATGACGAAGAAGCGCGTGAAGTTATGCGGCGCGTCCTCAATGCGTTCGGCAACGATATCGAGACCATAGGGCTCCGCGGCGAGCACGCTGGCGATGGCCGCCGCGCTGGGGTCGTTCGACGCGATCCGCGCGGCCTCCGCGGTGCTCGACGTATTGATCGTCTCCGCCTTGGGAACATTCGCGAGCAGCCACGCGCGGCATTGCGAAAAGGACTGGTCCTTAGAATAGATGCGCTCAATCTTGTCGAGCGGCGATTTCGAGAGCAGATTCTGCGTGACGTGCAGCAACACCTCGCCGATGATGTTAAGTGGCGACGTAATGAAGCGGTCCATCGTGTCGCTGACGCCCCCGCCCATCGAGCTCTCGACCGGCACGATGCCGTAGTCGAGGCGCTTTCGCTCGACTTCGGTGAACACGTCCGCGAGCGTCTGCAACGGATGCAACTCCGCGGTCGCGCCGAAAATCCGTTTCGCGGCCAATTCGCTGAACGTGTGCCGCGGCCCGAGGTGGCCGACCGTCGTCGGCTTTTCGAGCGAGCGAATGCAACTGATGATCTCACGATAGATCGATTTCACCGCTTCATCGGGCAGCGGGCCTTGGTTGGCCTGTCGCAGTTTTTCGTAGACCGCTTTCTCGCGCTCGGGGACGTACACGTCCGCTTTCGACGAATGCTTGATGCGCCCGATCTCGACGGCCGTTTTGGCGCGTTCGTTCAGCAGATCGAGTATCTGCGTGTCGAGCGCGTCAATCCGTTTCCGCAAATCGTCGAGACTCACCGCCGGCTTTTCTCCAAAATCTCCAAGGGCGCCATGCTAATCACGAACTGCCGCGCCATGCCCGTATCGAAGCGAATCCGCACGCTCGCCTTCGGTCCGCTGCCGGAAGTGTACATCACCGTACCCGTCCCGAACCGCGCATGCCGCACGCGCACGCCCATGATGAGTTTGCTCGCATCGGTGGACGGCGCGGTCGTTGGCGCGCTCCGCGCGGACGCCGGCGCATCCATGCGATCGACCCGGTCGAGCGCCTTCTCCGGAATTTCATCGATAAAACGCGAAACTTGTCGTTCCCCGCGTTCGCCATAGTGCACGCGAGACCGCGCGGCCGTCAGCGCCAGGGTCTTCCGCGCGCGCGTCATCGAGACGTAGCACAGGCGGCGCTCCTCCTCGATTTCGTCGTCGTCATCGAGGGCAGTCGCATGCGGCAGTAGTCCCTCTTCCAGCCCGATCAGAAAGACATGATCGTACTCGAGACCCTTGGCACTGTGACACGTCATGAGGGTGACGGCGGGCGCGCCCGGTCGGAGATCGTCGGTGTCGGCTTGCAGCGAAAGCGAATTGAGGAATTCCAGAAGTGTCCCGCCATCCGTCGCATCGAAAGCCGCGCACGCGGACACAAATTCGTCGAGCACTTCCAGCCGCGATCGGAAATCTTTCTCGTCGCTCTTCTCGACATAATCGCGGTAGCCCGTGCCGTTCAGGACCAGATCGACGACGGCTTTCACTCCGGGTGAAGCAGCGCGTTCCGCCGCCTCGTCGATGAGTTTTAGGAACGTCGCCGCGGCATCGCGCGTGCGTACCGCGATGTCGCCCTCCTCGACCGCCTCGCGTAGCGCCGCGAACAAGCTCATGCCGCGGAGTCGCGCATTGACTTCGATTCGCTCCATCGCGGCGCTGCCGAATCCGCGCGCCGGTACGTTGATGATCCGGCGGAACGACTCGTCGTCATGCGTGTGCAACGCGAGACGCAGATAACAAAGGACGTCTTTAATTTCCTTGCGGGCGTAGAATCGCATGCCGCCGAGCATCAAATATGGCAGGCCCTTGCGGCGCATGGCATCTTCCATCAGCCGCGCCTGCCCGTTCGTGCGAAAAAGTACCGCCGTCTCCTTGGGCTCGTAGCCCTTCTTCGCGATCGTGTCGACGACGTAGGCCGCTTCGTCTTCCGCATCGCCCGCGAGGAAAAACGTCACACGCTCGCCGCCCTCTTGCGCGGTCCACAGATTCTTGCCGAGCCGCTTCTGGTTATGCGCGACGACGGAGTTCGCCGCATCCAGGATCGGCTTCATGCTGCGATAATTTTGTTCAAGCCGAAACGTCGCCGTGTTCGCAAACTCGCGCGGAAAGTCGAGGATGTTCCCGATCGTCGCCCCGCGCCACGAGTAAATGCCCTGGTCCTCATCGCCCACGACGAAGAGGTTGCCGCCGTCGCCCGCCAGCGTCCGCGCGATGACGTATTGCGCCCGATTCGTGTCCTGATATTCGTCTACCAAAATATGGCGATAACGCAGGCGAAACTTGTCGCGTGCCTCGGGAAATTCAGTCAGAATGCGCGCCGGAAGCACGATCAGATCGTCGAAGTCTACGGCCGATGCGCGTTCAAGCGCGTCGTGATAACGCGTCCAGAGTTCGCGATAGGTCTCCTCCGCAGGATCGTCCGTGATCGGTTTATCCGCCGGCGTCTCCAGGTCTTGCTTGAGGCGGCTGATCCAACTGAGCGCCTCGCGCGGCGAAACCGGCGCCCACCGTTCGCCCAGCGCCTTGATCAGGCGCTTGATCAGCCCGAGCTGATCGGTGTCATCGAATATCGTAAACGAGCTCGGCCGCCCGAGCCGCTCGATCTCGCGCCGAAGCAGGAAAAGCCCGAACGAGTGAAACGTCCCCACCCACGCGTCGAGCTTCTCGAGGCCAAGCCGCGCGCGAATCCGCGATTTCATTTCGTCCGCGGCCTTGTTGGTGAACGTCAGCGCGAGGATCTCGCGAGGTCTAACGCCGCGCTCCTGAATCAGCCAGACGATGCGCTCGACGATCACGCGCGTCTTGCCGGAGCCTGCCCCCGCGAGCACAAGCGCGGGGCCGTCCGGTGCGGTGACCGCCTTTTGTTGTGCATCGTTGAGTTTCATCGGGAAGGAAAAGCGCAGTCGCGAGGCAGTTCATGGCAAAGGTGGGAAAAGCGCAG
>JBGTJY010000712.1:0-1911 GCA_041744855.1 Candidatus Hydrogenedentales bacterium | reverse complement strand
AAACGACGTGGAACCAGAATGAGCGCGTAGCGATTGAGTAAGCAGTCACCAACGTAATATCGAACGGATACTCGAGATTCAAAATGTCGCGGCGAATTGCTCAAGCCAGGTTTGCGATATGCGTTTGCAACGACGGTTTTGTATCATCGCTCGAGCTACGTAAGCCATATCGCGTGCTTCAGGATGAACTGGCCGAACGACGTGGCATGATTCGAGTTGTCGATGAATCGGGAGAGGATTATCGTTATCCCAGCGCGTATTTTGTCGCGTTGGAATTGCCTGACGCCGCGGAAGCTGTCTTCGCCGATGCGAGTTCTGCCGATCAGCGGTAAGACTCGATGGAGCATGGCTCGACTTGATCCGGGATTTCAGGACACTCATCGGTGGGCCGCCGCGCAAAGGTCTGACCGGGCGGCCCGGCAGGGTACCGTAGTCGAGTATCCGGCGCATGCGTACATTCAAGGCAAGGAGTAAAATCGTTAAACGCGACCGGCTCGGCTCGGAGGAATCGTCATGAAACCTGAATTACCGCTCGACAAGATGACAGTCGAGGAAAAGCTCCAAGTCATTGAAATCATATGGGAAGATTTGCACCGTAGCACGGAGAATATCCCCGCTCCCGCGTGGCACGAGGACGTGCTACTCGCCCGAGAAAAGCGGATTCGGGACGGCGCTAGTTCGTTCACGGACTGGGATGACGCAAAGAGAAGCATCCGTGATGCGACTAAGTGAAAGTCGAAATCCTCGATGACGCGAAGACCGATCTGATCGATGCTTTTCGATTCTACGACATCCAGAAGGAAGGGCTAGGCGATTACTTTCTGGAATCGCTCTTCACTGAAATTGACCGTTTGAAGTCGTCAGGCGGAATCCATTCACGGGACTACGGGTATCATCGATTGGTGGTTGAGCACTTTCCGTTCGCTGTTTATTACCGAGTCGAAGCCAATCGGGTGTTTGTTCATGCCGTAATAGACTGTAGGCGTGACCCTAAGTGGATAGCGGAGCGCCTCGAGTAACGCGCAGGTCTCGTTTGACTCGCTCTGCCGTCATTTCCTACAATACGCGGCTGTCCTGCCCTTGCGTCTGCTGAACGGGTATCTCTTCGCGGGGGCTTATTGATGGGTTCTTTGACGGCTCGGACGGATACCCGCAGCACAGCGTCCCCTCATCATCTCGAAAGGCGTCTCCAAGACTATGGCTCGTATCCTGGGTCCCAAGCACAAGATTTGCCGGCGTACCGGCGGTTGCCTTTGGGGCAGCCCGCGTTGTCCGTCCATCAAGCGGCCGAATCCTCCGGGACAACACGGCCCGACGCAACGGCGCAAGATGTCCGTCTACGGCACGCAGCTCATCGAGAAGCAAAAGATGCGCGTGCACTATGGCCTGATGGAACGGCAAATGCGCAAGACCTTCCACGAAGCGCAACGGATGGGCGGCGTAACCGGGACGAATCTCTTGCTGCTCCTCGAATCGCGTCTCGACTGTGTCGTCTACCGGCTCGGATTCGCGAACAGCATTCCGGCGGCGCGGCAACTCGTTTCGCACGGTCATATTCTCGTGAACGGCAAGAAACTCGATCGTCCGTCGGCTCGCGTCCATAACGAAGACGTGATCGGCGTGCGCGAGAAGAGCCGCCAGATTCCGATGATCGCCAACGGCGCCGAAACACCGCCGCACCACATTCCCACGTACCTGGATAAATCGCCGGGCGCGTTCGAGGGCAGAATGGTCGCGACGCCGAATCTCGAGACGATCCCATACAAGGCGGATACGCAGGCGGTGATCGGGTTCTACTCGCGCTAATTACTGCTTTCGGGGCAGTCGTCGAGAAGGCCTATATTGGTAGCGCTGCTTTTCAAGCGGCTCGCTAACGTCGTCGACGAATCTACGCGCCGCTTGAAAAGCAGC
>JBGTJY010000711.1:0-8182 GCA_041744855.1 Candidatus Hydrogenedentales bacterium | reverse complement strand
CCATGCTTCCGTTCGACGAAGCCGTCGCGCAGGGTATGCCCGGCGTCTTGGTAGGCCATTCGTCCGTGCCGGAACTCGACGAAAGCAATCCCGATCGGCCTGCGTCGCAATCGCCGATTTTGATTACCAGTGTGCTGCGGGAGCGCTGGGGTTTCAACGGTGTCGTGCTCGCGGCGGACGTCACCGCGCCGTCCGCTCTGCAACGCCGGAGTCTGGAAGAAACCGTAGTCGACACGTTCGCCGCGGGATGCGACGCCGTCATTCTCCTCGACGCGGCGAGCGAACGCATCCGGGCAGCAGTGCAATCGGTCGCCCAGGCGGTCGACGCGGAAAAACTTCAGCGCGCTGCCCTCGACGCCTCCGCGCGCCGTCTGGATGCGTGGCAAGCGTGGCTCGATCGTCCGACGCCGTTGCGCGGGCAAACGTTGGCGCAGGCCCATCCCGCGGACTCGATGCTCGCGCGCAATTTGACCCCGCCGCCCGCGGTCAACGAACCGGCGCTCTCCGAATGGACCCCGCCCGCCGCCCCGACGCGCGTTCCGGAACCGGAACGAGCAATCACGCAGCTACAGCTTCAACAACAATCGCCCGCGCTCGAACCCTCGGACTGGGTCGAGCCGGTGTCGGCGACGGACCCACCGGAGGAAGCGCCCGCGCCGGCATCCACCGAGCCGTCGCTACCTGAACCTGCAACTCCCGAAGAATCACCCGCGCCGCCCGCGACGGTGCCCGAGACGCAACTCGCGTCCAACGAATCCATCCCCCTGGCACCGGCCGAGGTCGAGGAAGACGTAGAGCCAGACGCGAATGCGCAACCACCTGCTGAAGCGGCCACGCCTGCACTGGAAGCTGAACCCGAACCGTCGGTCGAGGAGGAGGCGGAAATAACAACTGCCCCCACGGAGCAGGAAACTCAGTCGGCGCACAGCATTGAAGCGCCGATCGAAGCTGCGACAGGCGAGCCTGCAGCAGCCGCGCCGCCGTCCGAGCCCGAGCAGTCAGCGCCCCAACCGACCCAAGCCCCTGACGAATCCGAAGGATTGCCCGCCGATGAACCCGAAGCACCGGCCGTCGAATCGAGCCCCGAACCAGCTCCGACAACGTCCACTCCGTCCGAGTCCATCGAGTCCATCGAGTCCACAGAGTCCACAGAGTCCACAAGCACGCCCCCAGCGCCCACGACTTCCGACCCCACCGACGTGATCATCCGCGAAGTCAAAACGGGCGATACGCTGTCCGGCATCGCAGACGAGTTTGGCGTGACCATGGCCGACGTAATTCGGTGGAACGCGTTGCCCGACGATAAGGTCCGGCTCGGCGCGAAGTTGCGCATTTTCACGGCCGGCGGACCAGCCATGGAGCCAGCGTCGGAATTCGACGAATACGAAATCAAACCCGGCGACACGCTGACGCGAATCGCGAAAGAATTCGGCGTGGCCAGCGAGGCGCTCCTGGAATTCAACGGACTGGATAATGCCGATCAGATTCTTATCGGCCAGAAGCTCCGCGTTCCCCGCTGACGAATCCCGGTGGCGGCCCGCCGCGACGCCCGCCGCCAATACCGCCGCCAAAACCGCCACCCCGCGGTCCGCCGAAGCCGCCCGTGTACATGCCTTCCATGCGGAACACGGGGTTATCCATCAACGCGCGCAAATCGCGCACGTAGTCGGCCGTCTTCACGTCTTCGCCGCCGCCGTGCGCCTTCGCGAATTCCCGCATCATGCCGCGCTGCACCTCGTCCATGAGTTGACGGCTGCTCTCGGACGCGGCGCGCATTTCCTGAAACAGCGCCTCTCGCTCTTCATCCGTTTCCGTGTCGCGCAATTGTCCGCGGAGCTCTTCCTGATACGCCCGGTTTTCCGATAACGCCGCGAAATGGTTGGCATACTCCGGGCCCAGCGACCCGATCTCCTGCTCCAGAGTCTCGTCCATTTGACGCCGAAAATCTTCCATCTGCGCCCGGCGTTCCTGCGCCTCGGGCGAATTCTCGTCCCATCGCCTGCGTTGCCGACCGTTGTCCTCGTCGTCGTTCACCATCGCCGCATCGTCGAAGGGTTCCGCGAAGAATTCCGGATCGAGCGCGCCCGCATCGAATTCGTCGACCGGCGACGCGTACTGCGCACCCTGCTCCCTCAGTTGTGCCAACAAATTGGCGCGTTCATTTTCGAGGTCGTACAACTCGGCCTGCATGGCGGCAACGCGTTCCTGTTCCTCGATCAGGGCGCGCCGCGTATGGTCGAAATCCTTCGCGGTATGCGCCATCGACGTGTCCATCTCGGCCATCTGCGAATCGTATTTCGCCTGCACGCCGAACACGCCCGCGACCACGCCAACCACCAGCGCCGCGAAGGCTGCCAATGCCGCTTTTTGCATTTGAATGCATCCTCAAATACTGTCGAGCTAAGTATACTGCGCCTCCCTCGCATTCCGACGAATTGACTGGCTTTTCCGCGAACCGTATCCTACGCGACTTGTCGGACCTACAAGGGTCCCCCGCCGCTAGGAGCAGATACGAAACATGGCAAAAATCAAAGGCGAATACCGTTTTTCGTTCGGACCCTGGAACATCGAAGAAGGCGCCGACCCCTTCGGCCCCGCGGTGCGCAAGCCCGTGCCCATGGCCAAGAAGATAAAGATGGTCAAGGAATTGGGCTTCGACGGCATGCAGTTCCACGATGACGACGCCGTGCCCGATCTCGACGGCAAATCCGCCCAACATATCGAAAAAGAAGTCAAACGCCTGAAGAAAACGCTCGACAGCGAGGGCATTCGCGCGGAATTCGTCGCGCCGCGGCTTTGGTTTTCGCCCAAGACGATCGACGGTGCGTTCACGAACAACGACCCGGTCTGCCGCCGCTATGCCGTCGAACGCACGAAAAAATGCATCGAAATCAATCGCATGCTCGACACGTCGTGGATGGTCGTGTGGTTCGCGCGCGAAGGTACCTCCATCCGCGAAGTGAAGAATCCCACCGAACAGATTTATCAACTCCGCGACGCGCTCAACGCGCTGCTCGAGTACGACGCGGACATCCGCATTTGCATCGAGCCGAAACCGAACGAACCCGTCGACAGCGCGATCGTCTCGACCATCGGCCACGCGATCGCCCTCGGCCAAATCACCAACGCCCCCGAGCGCTGCGGCTGCCTCGTCGAGACGGCCCACTCCGTGCTCGCCGGACTCGACCCCGGCGACGACATGGGTTTCGCGCTAGCCTGCGGGAAACTCTGGAGCGTGCATCTGAACGACCAGTCTGGCCTCAAGTATGACCAGGACAAATCGTTCGGCTCGCACAATCTCCGCCGCGCGTTCAATCAAGTCCGCGTACTCGAAGACTATAGTTACGGGCGCAACGGCGAATGGGTCGGCTTCGACGTCAAAGCGATGCGCACGCAGAAACAAGCGGTCGGCACAAAACACATCGCCAACAGCCTGCAAACATTCAAGCACCTACTCGAAAAAGCCACAACGATCAATCGCGCCCTCGAAGCCGAACTCATCGAAGACCGCGACTACGAAGAACTCGACCGTTACATCTTGTCCCACCTCATGGGTGTAAAGTATTAATCTTGTCCGCTCCGTCATTCCCGCGCAGGCGGGAATCTGCCCTCGGCTCGTGGCTTTGTGATCCGCGGAGAGATTCCCGCCTGCGCGGGAATGACGGGTTATTCGTGATCATTCGTGCCCGTTCGTGGCTAATTTGGAGAGGACCTACTCGTGCCTGAAGTCGATTTCAGTCTCAAGAATAAAGTCGCCATCGTGACCGGCGCGAGCCGCGGCATTGGCGAATCGATCGCGCGCGCGTTCGCCGAGTTCGGCGCGAACGTCATCATCGCCTCGCGCAAGCAAGAATCGCTCGACGCCATCGCGAAATCGATCAACGGCGCCGGCGGCAAATGCACGGCCATCGCCTGCCACACCGGCGACCCCGGCGCGATCGCGAATTTCTTCGCGAAGGTGAAGGCCGACTTCGGGCGCGTCGACATCCTCGTCAACAACGCCGCGACGAATCCCTACTTCGGCCCCGCGGTGGAAATCGATCAAGGCGCATACGACAAGACCTTCGACGTGAACGTGAAAGGCTACTTCCTGATGTGCCAGGAGGCGGGAAAAATGATGGTCGCCCAAGGCGGCGGCTCGATCATCAACGTCGCCTCGATCGCGGGCCTCTCGCCCGGTCCGATGCAAGGCGTCTACTCGATGACCAAGGCCGCGGTGATCTCGATGACCAAAGTCTTCGCGAAGGAACTTGGGTCGGCGAAGGTCCGCTGCAACGCGATTTGCCCCGGCGTCATCGAGACCAAGTTTGCGTCGGTCTTGATCAACACGCCGGAAATCTACGACCAATTCGTGACGCAAGTCCCGCTAGGCCGCCACGGCCAACCCAAAGAAATCGCGGGCCTCGCTGTATACCTCGCCTCGGACGCGTCCGCTTTCACCACCGGATCGATCCTGGTTTCCGACGGTGGCATGGAGGCGTAGGTACGAAAGGTCATTCCGCGCGCGGGCCTTCTAATAGTTCGCGAAGGCGGTTATTTGTAACGCTGCTTTTCAAGCGGCGCGTAGGAGTTGTTTTCAACATCAGGGACACGCGCCGCTTGAAAAGCAGCGCTACAAGTAAGAGTGCGTCCTGAACTGGGTGACGGCGACTTTCTGGAAGGTCCCCTCCGCGGGAATGACGGGAACTATCCCAGCTTCGCGATCACCTTATCCCCAAACTCCCGCGTGCTAATCAGCCGCAACTTACCCGCGGGGTCGCGCAAGTCCGCCGTCGTGAAGCCGTCGCCGAACACGGCGCGCATCGCGTCCCATAGCCGCTTCGCCTCCGTCTCCATCCCGAAACTTTTCTCGAGCATCAGCGCGACCGACCCGATCATGCTGTACGGATTCGCGATGCCCTTCCCCGCGATGTCCGGCGCGGAACCGTGTGACGGCTCGTAGTACGACTTCTCCGTTCCGATGCACGCCGACGGCATCAGCCCGAGGGAGCCCAGAATGCCCCCGCCGAGATCGCTCAGGATATCGCCGAACATGTTTTCCATGACCATCACATCGAATTGGCGCGGATTGATCACGAGCGCGGTCGCCGCCGCATCGACAATCACGTGCTTCACCGTGATATCCGGATAGTCCGTCGCCACTTCGTCGACGATCTCGTTCCACAACACGCTCGACTTCAGCACGTTGCTCTTGTGGACGTTGTGCAGCACTTTCTTCCGCTTGCGCGCCTCGTCAAACGCGACGACGAGAATCCTGCGAATCTGGTCCTCGTCGTAGTCGAGCGATTCGCGCACGTAACGTTTGCCGCTGCGCACGCCGGTTTCCTTCTCGCCGAAATACAATCCGCCGACGAGCTCGCGGATGATCATGATGTCGATGCCGCCCTCCACCACGTGCGGCTTCAACGGCGAGAAATGCGCCAGCTCCGGCGGCAAATACACGGGCCGGAAATTCGCGTAGGTCGTGTAACGCCGCCGCATCGGCAAGAGCGCGCCGCGCTCCGGCTGCTCGTCAATGGGAATCTTTTTCGATTCCTCGTGACTGAGACCGATCGGCCCTTTCAGAATCGCGTCCGACGCATCGCAGATCGCCTTCGTCTCGTCCGGAAACGCGCTGCCCGTATCGAAATACGCCTTCCCCCCAAACGCCGCATGCCGCAATTCAAACGTGACGCCCGACTGCCGCTCGATGACACGAAGACAATCGAGGGCAACGGCGCTAATTTCCGGCCCAATCCCATCGCCTTCGAGCACGGCCACACTAAATGTTTTCGACATAGCGCTCCTTAGAACAGTTAAACGAACGCGGAGATTAGCAGAACGCACACTCGATCGTCATGGCGAGGAGATGTCGCCAGACATCGACGTGGCCATCTGGGATCGCAGCAGCAACTCGGGTTCTGGGTTTTAAAGTCGCTCCGCGAACCTCTGCGATCTTCGCGCCTCCGCGTTTATCGGCAGAAGACTACTGACGCTCCCGCTCTCGTTCGCCGTGCCGCTGGCGCTGCGCGTCGGAGTCCTGGATCGTGTCATCGAGGATCAGCAGCCGCTGGCACCAGATCATCAGCAACGTCGCGAGATAACGCCGGCCCATCGCGCGGAAACGCAAGTTGGACGAGCCCCACGTCCGCCCCGACCACGAGATCGGAATGGTCGCGATCCGAAACTTTCGAATGAGACACGAGAGCGACAACTCGATCGTGATATTGAAATGGCACGCGTGGAGCGGTTGAATCGATTCGATCGCGTGACGCCGAAAGACTTTGAACGCGTTCGTCATATCGTTGTGGCGCGTCAAAAACATCGCGCGAATCATTTGGTTCACGATGCGATTCGCGATGAGCTTTACCCTTGGATAGTGCGTCACGCGGCTGCCCGGCATGAACCGCGAGCCGAACACGCAGTCGTATCCCTCCTCCAGCTTGCGGTAACATCGCACCACGTCGGCGGGATGGTCTGACTTGTCCGCCATGACGATCGCAATGGCGTCGCCCGCGGCGTTTGCGAGACCGAATCGCACGGCGCGGCCCAGTCCGCCGGGCGGCGTGTTGTCGACGACGCGGAGCTCCGCATACGTTCGCTGAAGGGACGCGCCGACGTCCGCGGTGTCGTCGGTGCTATTGTCGTTCACGACGACGATTTCGAAGGGAATGGCTTCGGCACGGATCGCCTCGACGAGTTCCGCCACGACGGGCCGTAAATTTTCCGATTCGTTGTAGGCGGGAAGGATGATCGAATACAGAAGCGAGTTCTTGGGCACTGGCAGAAGCGGCAGTTCTGCTCGCGTGGCTTCCGGCCGCATGCGTGCCCCCTTTGTGCGCGGTTCTTGTCAACGTGCTACACGGCCTGCCAACGTGAAACACGGCCCGCCAACGTGAAACGAGGCGTGCCAACGTGCAACACGGCGGGCGATTGCGCGATGATAGTGAGGCCGCGATTATATCGGCGTGGCGAATTGTCCACAAAACTTGTTGCGCGCAAAACCCGCGCGGGAATCGAACCGGGGAGAATGTAATGAAAGCAGTCCGTTCGTTGTTGTCGATGGCCGTTGTTGTCGCCGCTGCTGTTGTCACCGGCGTTGTGGGTTGCACCAGTGAAGAGGCGACCCAGTCCGGCGCCAAACAGCAAGACACCAGAGGCCGCGTCGTCATCTTGGGCTTTGACGGCGTCGAGCCGACGATCGTCTCGGAGATGATGGACAAAGGCGAACTGCCCAACCTCGCGAAGTTGCGCGAGCAAGGCACGTTCTCGCCGCTCGCGTCCGCCAATCCGCCGCAATCGCCGTCCGCGTGGTCCTCGTTCACGACCTGCAAACATCCGGGCGACCACGGCGTATACGACTTTCTCCGCCGCACGCCCGCGCGCTACATTCCGGGCGTCGGATTCGGGCGGCCTGTTGCGCCGGTACTCGCGGCGGACGGCAGCGTCTCGCAGGAGCCGCGCTTTCAAAACGTCCGCAAGGGCGATTCCTTCTGGAAAGTCGCGAACGATCAAGGCGCGAGGGTCAAGGTTCTCCTCGTTCCGTTCGCGTTTCCCGCGGAAGACCTCGAAGACAGTTGCATGCTCGCGGGACTCGGCGTGCCCGACATCCGCGAGACGACGAGTTGGTTTTTCTATCTCAACGAAGCCGCCACGGAAAAGGAATCCATCTCGGGCGGCGAGAAGATTCCGCTGGCATTCGAAGGCGACACCGCGACTGTGCAGATTCAGGGATTGCGGCATCCGTCGACGCGCGACTTCGTGAGCGTGCCGATGACGGTCAAGGTCGATCGCGCCGCAAAAAAAGTCAACGTGTCGATCCCCGGCAAGTCGATTGATCTCGCGGAGGGCACGTGGTCGGAATGGCTCGAGTGGCAATTCGAAGTGTCGCCGAATTACACGGTGCACGCGATCAGCCGCATTCACGTCCTCGAAGCGGGCGATATCGTTCGGATGTACATGTCATGTCTGCAATTTCACCCGGAGCACCCTTACATCCGCTTCACGACGCCGAACGAATATGGCAAAGAGCTGAAAGATCGCTACGGCTTTTTCAAAACGATCGGTTGGATCGACGACACGCATGCGCTGGGTCAGGATGTGTTGACCGAAGAGTTGTTTTTGCAAGAGGCCTACGATTCGATGGCCTTCGAAGAAACGCTGACGCTCGACGAGCTTGATCGCGGTAACTTCGATCTCCTGA
>JBGTJY010000710.1:0-7330 GCA_041744855.1 Candidatus Hydrogenedentales bacterium | reverse complement strand
TAAATCCCCCTTCAAAGGGGGACTTTTCCGGCGACTTTAGTGTCGAGATGGTCGATATAGACTTCGCCGATCGTATTGGCCGCGGCGACGAAGTTCGAAACCAAACTTTTCAAAATCACACGGTTTCAATGACAGACTTCTCTTTCAAAAAATCTCCGAGGTCCTTTGCGATCTCTGCGCCTCTGCGTTTAATCGTAGCGCTAGTCCTCGCCACGATCGCCCACGCCGCTGACCCGAAACGCGAAGCAACCCTCGTCGAACTAAAATCTATGCTCCCTAAAAGCGAACCTTTCGAATCCTGGCTTGCCCACACTGGCGAACAGTCCCCCGATTTCGACGCGCTTCCCTCGATTCCCGGCATTCCCGATCCGCTCACTCACGGCCCGGCCGGAAAAATAACGACACCGGCCGAATGGGACGCCCAACGCCAATCTCTCAAGGATCTCTTTCACCACTGGGTGATTGGCACCGTCCCTCCCCCACCCGAATCATTTAATGCCACGGTCTCTGAAATCACGTCGGATAACGACAGGAGCCACAGCGCAACGGTCCGAATCGTCACGCTTCGATTTGGCCCGGACGACAAGGCCCACATCACGTTCGAACTCGCCATCCCCTCCGGCGACGGTCCGTTCCCGGTGTTCCTCACGCAAGACAACCACGCGCAATGGGCCAACATCGCGCTGCAGCGCGGCTACATTACGTGCGTGTATAACGGGGCCGACTCCGCGGACGACACGGCGTCTTTCGTGGAGGCATATCCCGAATACGATTGGTCGAAGCTCACGCGCCGCGCATGGGCGGCTTCGCGCTGCATCGACTATCTCCTCACCTTGCCGGAGGTGAACCCGAAGCAAATCGCGATCACCGGCCACTCGCGGAATGGCAAACAAGCGCTCATCGCGTCCGCACTCGACGAACGTATCGCCTGCGTTATCGCGAGCTCGGCCGGCGCGGGCGGGCCGCTCACCGCGCGCTATTTCGGCGAGCAGTATTTCGGCGAAGGCATCGAGAACATCACGCGCGCATTCCCAGATTGGTTTCATCCGCGATTGCGCTTCTTCGCCGGGCGCGAGGATAAATTGCCGGTCGACTTCAACCAACTCGTCGCGCTCAGCGCGCCCCGTCCGTGCCTGCTGAGCATCGCACTCAACGACAACGTCGAAAGCACGTGGGCGATGGAAAAGACCTACGACTCGGTGATGCCGGTCTATGCGCTGTTCGGCGAGGAAGACAACTTGCGCATTCTCTGGCGCGAGGGCGGACATGAAACCTGGCCGACGATTATCGAGCGCTATCTCGACTGGTGCGACACGCAGTTTGGCCGCTCTACCTACGAATTCCCAGAACGCCGGATCAATCCTCACGATTGGAATGCGTGGAACGCCGCATTCACGGACGAAATTCCCGCGCGCTCGGACACGCGCACTTTCCGCGACACCGTCCACGCCATGCTCGGCGCCGCGCCCGCCGAACCGATCTACGAAACTGGCAGCTACGGCACCCACACTACTCACGAGGCCGCGATGCTTCGACGCGAGGAAGCGGGCGCAGGCCTCGCGCTGGAACGGGTCACGTTTGGCGGTTATGTGAATGGAGATTTTTATTTTACTGAGAGCATCGACAATACTCAGCGGCATCCGGCGGTCCTATGGCTTCCGGCGTTGTGTCCGTCCACCGGCTATGTGCCTGCCTATCGCCGCGGAGAAGCGCCCCACCGAACCTTCGCGCAGGCAGGTTACGTCGTATTCGCCTATGACCCCATCGGCACGGGTCGCCGCGCTGAAGAAGTCGAAAACTTCTACCAGCGCTATCCGAACTGGTCGCTGCTCGGAAAGATGATCCGCGACGCGCAATCCGCGCTCGACGCGATGACCGCGTCACCCATGGTCGACCCCAATCGAATCTACGTCGTCGGCTATCACGCGGGCGCATTCGTAGCGGCACATCTCGCCGCGGTAGACGATCGGCCCGCCGGTTACGCGCTCGTGAGCCCGCCGCCGAGTTTCGATTCCTCAGAGTGGGCGATACGCAAGTGGTCGCACGAGCACATGCTGCTGCCCCAGCTCGGGCGGTTCAGCAGCGAGCCCGCGCGAGTTCCTTACGACGTCCCCGATCTACTAAATGCGATCGCGGAACACGGGCGCCCGCTTCTGCTTGTAACGCCAACCCTGGACCGGGAATGCCCCCCCGCCGCCGCGGACACGTTGTACAACGCCGCCAATGCCGCATTCGAACGCTCTTCGGCGGTCCTAAGTCGCGTCTCGCCCGACGCCTACGGCCACTTCGACTCGACCATCCAGGATTTAGTCACATCCTGGCTAAACAACCGATAGTCGAAGCTATCCCAAAACCTGTCTCTGTCATTCTGAACGTAGTGAAGAATTTCCTACACGACTTCCTGAGGTTTTGCTCCAAAGGTGATTCTTCGCTTCGCTCAGAATGACGGGTTGAATGGTTATTCTGAGCCCCGCGAAGAATCTCGCTGGCCCGGCGACCCTTGCTCCGCTTCGCTCAGAATGACGGGTTGAAATGGTCATTCTGAGCCCGGCGAAGAATCTCGCTGGGCCAGCGACCTTTGCTCGATCCAGATTCTTCGCTTCGCTCAGAATGACGGATTGAATGGTCATTCTGAGCCCGGCGAAGAATCTCGCTGGGCCAGCGACCTTTGCTCGATCCAGATTCTTCGCTTTGCTCAGAATGACGGGTTGCATTGTCATTCTTCGCTTCGCTCAGAATGACTGGAAGCGGGAGGAATGCTAATTCACACCCGCCAAATTCAGAATTGTCTGCCAGACGTTTTCGTAGAAATTGCCTTGACGCGGCCGGAACAACTGAAACTTCGCGCCGGGCGAACCGATGAACGGCCGCAGAATCCAGCCCAGTTGCGTGCCGACGAAACCGTACAGCAGGAGCCAGAGGAAGAGCAAGGGGCGGGCATCGATTACGCGGGCGTCGGATTGATTTTCCTCCACGCATCGCCGGAGGAATCCCACGCCGATCAAGCCGGCATACGCGAAAATCGCGACGTGCATCAGCTTGATGAATCCATAGGTTTCGCTCGTCAACGAGAAGAAGAGCGCGACGCTGCCCATGCTGGCGAGGACCGTTACGGTTATGACCGTGGCGCAGACCAGCATTGCCGTGACTTGGCGAAACGAATTGTGCGAGCCGACGAATGCATTCGACACATATATCGGCGGCAACACGATGAGGATCGTGAAAAGGAAAAGAATGGGGACTTTGATGGAAGACACGACGATCTGGAGCAGTTTGGTCGTGAGTGGCACATCGGCGTCCTGCAGCAAGTTCGACGCACCCATAATCACGCCATAGAACGCGGCGAGTACGACGGAACAGATCACCAAGGTCGCGATGATTGGCCACAGATCGCGATCCATGCGGATGTAGGCCATGACATCGCGCGGGTTGTGGAGGAGATAGTCGACGCTTTTCCAGGAACCGCGCGGGAAATTGCCCGACGGATCCACAAACTGCGTTGGATCGTTGCCGACCGGCGTCGGCTGCGGAGCGAGATGTGGAGAAGCGTCAACGTACTCGACTTCTACTTTAGGTTTTTCGTCCATCGCCGAATCTTTCTAATTTGTGATGAGCCGGAGCACTGCTTCCCAAAACGTCCCGCCGCGAGGCCGAATCGCGGTATACGGAATGTTCCACGAGCCGATCCATGGCCGGAGCACCCAGGAGAGTTGCGCCATTACGGTCGCGTAGACCCCACCCCACGCCAAGATGAAACCGGGCCGCAGGCGATTGCCCGTTGCGGCGGCAGTCGCGCGGAATATCAGCACGGCCACGACGAGACTCGCCGCGCCTGCAAGCACGAAGACGGCGACGTGCATGCCTACGAGAAAGGTGTATCCGCTACGCGAGGTCGTCAGCGTGAAAAACAGGCTGAACGGAACATAACTCGCGATGGCGATCGCGTTGGCGCTCGTCGCGAGGAGAAGCAGACGAATCGCGCCGCCCGGCCTGAGCTGCGGACCGTAGAGGCAATTGAGCACATAGAGCGGCGCGAAACAGATGCAGAGTCCCAGCAGGTATAAGACGGGCAATTTGACGGCGGACGCCAGCGCGGGCACGGCGCCACGCGCGATACCGAGCGAGAAGTCGCAGCGGTACAGGCCCATGCCGAATCCGTACGTGGCGTAGAGCAGCGCGATGGTCAGCGCGAGAAACCACGCGAAGCCGGTTTCGCGTGCCTCAAGGACGAGTGTGCCGGCGTGACGCGGCGCTGCGATGGCGTTGCGCCAATCCCGTAGATGTTGTGCGAGCCCGGCCATGGGTATCGGGCATCATACAATATAAATCGTCATGGCAGGAGATCGTCATGGCGAGGAGACGCCGGCTCAGGCGTCGACGTGGCCATCTCGGATTCGTGCGATGGCCTGCAGGTTTCGCGCGGGGCTCAGATCGCCACGTCGGCTCGCTGCGCAGCCTCCTCGCGATGACGGGGTTGATTCGTCGGCTCGCTGCGCGGCCTCCTCGCGATGACGGGGTTGATTCATCTGCTCGCTGCGTGGACTGCACCCGATGACGGGTTGATTCGTCGGCTCGCTGCGCAGCGTCGTCGCGATGACGGGGTTGATTCGTGGGCTCGCTGCGTGGATTGTTTCCGATGACGGGTTAAGTCGTCGGTACGCTCCACGGACTAATGCGATGACGGGCTGGCTCGACGCGGCAGGTAGAATTGAACCTGATCGCGAATCGCCGAAACGGTCATACTCTTTCAGCGACCTATCCGATTTCTGGAGACTAAAACATGCCGCAGAAAAACTTGAGAGCGCGAGGCAAGCAAGACGAGCCCAAGTCGCCCTCGCGTATCCTCCTCATTCTCGCCTTCATGGTTATCGCGGTCGGAATCCTCTTTCAACTCCTGCGGTCAAGGGACGAATCCACACAGCAACGTTCCGCCCCGCCGCAGCAACCGTCCGCGAGCGCCGAGCCTTCCGCTTCGTCGGAAGAGCAAGAAATCGAATCCACCGATCGCGAGCCTTCCCTCCCATTCGCGCTCCGCGAAGCGCGCGTGCCCAAAGGCGACACACCGACAGCGACCGACGCCGAGAACCCGATCAATGGCAACTGGCGCGTGATTGTCAGTTCGCCATTCGGACAGAACGTAATCGGCAGCGTGCCTCTTACGGTAATCGAGGAGAATCGGATCGCGATTGGCGGCGAAGCGGGCAGCTACTTTACGGAATTCACGCTGAATGGTAGCGACGTCGGAGGGCATGCTGAGCACGAAGGCTACACGCTTGAATTCGCCGGTAGCTTCAATAGCGACACCACGGAGTTAACTGGCACGATGATTCAACGATATACCGACCAAATGTACAGCGAAGAAGTTCAAGTGCGCTTTTTGAAGCTGAGCGAGGAAGAAGCGTCTCGCTCCGGTCAGCTCGCCGGATACCGGCAAGAAACCGAGGACTTATTCAAAGCGCTTCAGGCGTATTTTCGAGCGCATGATCGCACGCTGCCAAGTGACTTGAACGAACTGGTTCCGGAGTTTTTGCCAGCCGAAGCGATCGCCGAGAATTCCAATCGCGAAATCATTTTCGACCCCAATGCCCGGATGATTTTCCCTTCGGAGGACCCGGCGATGCTTCAAGCGAATTCTATCTGGGGTTCGGCACAAGAAATGATCGCGCACGAGCAATACCTGCATGGTCTCCGGGGCGACATGCTCTACAACCCCGAGCCGGTTTTCACGGTGCGCTATGAGGACGGGGCGGTCATATACGTCGCCGATTTGATTACGGGCATCTATCAGGAGACGATGCTCGACGAAACAGGGGAGTCATTGCTCGTGCGCGGACAGGACCGCGCACAACGCGAAGCCGCGCAACGCGCTTCGTGCCAAAACAACATGAAACAACTCGCCCTCAGCGCCAAGATGTTCGCGGCAGAGCATCCCGAAGATCGATATCCCCCGGGCTTCAACAGCATTTACCCGGAATACACACCCGATCCGGCGGTCCTGCGATGCCCCGCCGCGGAGCGCGGCACCCTCAGCTACCAGTGGGTCTATCCCGCGGCGACGGATGCCGAAATGTCCGAAGCCCTCGCGCAAGTCAGTGGCGCGGATCCCGATCCGAGCACTGTGCAAAGCCGCGTGCCGCTGCTCATCGAGACGCACATGTGCGCGGGGGACGCAGGCTCGAACGTCGTGTTCGTGGACGGGCATGCGGAATTTCTGACGCCCGAAGAATTCGATGAACAGATCGAATCCTTCTTGCGGGTGACGATCCACTGAGAGCATCCCGGCAACGCCGTTTGGAATTTTCTAGTTTGCGCCGTATTATAGCGGCATCATCGGCCTATCGGCGGCGTGACGGGAGGAGAGGCGATGGCAGGGCGAATACTGATCTACGGGGCGTACGGTTACACGGGCCGGCTTGTCACCGAGCTCGCATTTCGCGAGGGGCTCTCCCCCATTCTCGCGGGAAGGTCGAACGGTCCGCTCGACGAGTTGAGCGCTCAATTCGGCGGCGCGGAAAATCGCCATTTCGCGCTCGACGATCCCGCGCTTGTCGACGAATCTCTCAAAGGGATCCGCGCCGTTATTCACTGCGCTGGGCCCTTCTCCCGCACCGCGCTGCCGATGGCGAAGGCATGCATCCGCACGAAGACGCACTACCTCGACATCACGGGAGAGATCGAGGTATTCGAATCGCTCCACAAGCTCGACGGAAAGGCGAGAGACGCCGACGTGATGCTGATGCCCGGCGCGGGCTTCGACGTCGTGCCGAGCGATTGTCTCGCGGCGCACGTCAAGCGGCGTTTGCCCGACGCCACGTCGCTAACCCTCGCGCTGATGATGAATTCTTCGCCCTCGCGCGGCACGGCCACTACGATGATCGAGAACATCCACAAGGGCGGTATGATTCGCAAAGATGGCCGCATCGTCGAGGTGCCCTCCGCGTGGCGCACCGAAAGTTTCGATTTCGGCGACGGATCGGTCGAGTGCATGACGATTCCCTGGGGCGATGTGTCGACTGCTTACTACAGTACCGGCATCCCCAACATCGCCGTATATCTATCGACGCCGCCCGACCTGCGCCGCATGGCCGTCTTCAGCCGATACTTCGGATTCGTGTTGGGTTCGGGACCGGTGCAGCGATTCCTGAAAGCGCAAATTCAACGTCAGCAACCCGGACCAACTGACGCGCAGCGCAAGAGCGGATTCGCGAGATTACTCGCGCGCGCGGAAAACGCCGCGGGCAAACGCGCCGAAAGTCTATTGCGCACGCCCGAAGGTTACACCCTCACCGCCGCAACCGCGCTAGCGATCGCCAAGCGCGCACACGCCGGC
>JBGTJY010000709.1:0-1628 GCA_041744855.1 Candidatus Hydrogenedentales bacterium | reverse complement strand
CCAAAGCCACGAGGATAGAAGACGGGCAGCTTGAAGGCACGGGCGATCTCCGTCGGCACCGCATCATCGTCATCGTACGGCGGATATTTCCCCCCCCACGCGTTGAATCCCCAATCCACAATCGCCGCTCGCGGCTTAGCGCCTCTTCGCGCCGCTCGCTTCAACACAAACGCAGGGCCATGATCCCTGCACCAGCTTTCGTTCGTTTTAATGTGATGAAAATACACGTTGCGCAGCGGGCAGCCGTGCGATTTCAGCTGTTCACGCACGAGATGCTCATAGTTCTCGTTCGGCACGTTGATGCGCACCTGCTCGCGCGATTGAATCTCAAACATGATCCGCGCGAGATTCTCGGGAACGGTGTGATACTTCCCCGGAAACGAAATGCCCTCCGGCCGGGGCCAACTGAACCAGGTCGCGGTGTGCGGATGCCATTCGGGGGGAAACGAGTAGCCGAGCGCTGCCGGCGTTTTGTTGAGCACTTTCACTTTAGACTTGGCCACTCGCTACTACGCTCCTTCTTCAATCAAACGTCGCGACCACGCGCCAGTCGCCGCGGGCGTCGTCCCAGATGTATACCCGGCCGTCCGGCACCGCGCGAAAGCTCGCCACGGGATAACGGGCGTCACCCTGATCTTCCTGAACTTCGACGCGAACGTCGTCGCCAGTCGCGTCGGTCATCAGGATCAGCGGCGCCTTACTCGTCTGCTCCAGCTTGCGATACTCGGCGGTCTTCTTTACGCGCTCGATTGCACGGTCGCCACTGAGCGGCTGGTCGGTCGGCGGTTTGACGAAGCCGCTCGAACAGCCGGTAAGGGTACAACCGAGGATCAGCAGAAGGATCGCCTTCATGATCACCCGCCAGTCAGTCGCAGATACCGATGAGCCGCCAATCGTTGCTCACAAGATCCTGACGCCAGATTCTACGGTCGCGCCCGACGCGAAAGGTGCCGAGCCGGCGAGACACGTCGGGTGCTTCTTCGATAACGGCGACGAGGATGAAATCTTTGTCCTCGCCATCGACGAGAATGCGAACTGGATTCGTTATGCCCCGTGTCGCCTCGACAAACGCGAACGTTTCGCTCACACAGACGCTCGCTCGATTCGCATCAAGCTTCGGTCGAGAAATGCAGCCAGCTAGCGAAGAAAGGAGAATGGCGGCAGCGCCGAATCCTATCGATCGCGTGAATGATCCTTGCATTAAGCGGGTTTTCGCTTTCGCTTCGTGCGACCACCAATAGTAAGCTGCTCGACGCGCTCGATGTTGGCGTATGCCACAACATCATATCCCTCTGCCTTGGGGCTGCCGATCGTGGGGTTACGGAATACGAGCAGAGCGTAGCTCAATGTCCACGCGCCATGCGGTACGAAGATGTCAACAGTCTTGCCGCTGACCAAGTGCAGTCGCAGCGGGATGAATGGATCCTTTTCCAGCTCGTGCAGCAATGCTTTTTCAGTCATCTGTAGTCTCTCAGTCAAAAGACGTTCTGACGGAAGATTATAGCAAGTTCGTCACAGCGATCCGTGCTAAGTTGCATCAACGAACCGCTTGGTAATGTTCTCATACGCATCGATCCGCCGATCGCGCAGGAAGGGCCAATGCGTTCGGCTGAACTCGACGTTCTCCA
>JBGTJY010000708.1:0-4444 GCA_041744855.1 Candidatus Hydrogenedentales bacterium | reverse complement strand
CCGATTTCTGGAGGGGCACCCGGTCGTCAGGATTTGGACCGTTGTGGCTGCAAGACTTAGGGTGCAGAGGGGGTTTGTTTTCCCACGAGGGGGGTTTGTTTCCCACGGGGACCTCCGGAGTTTTGCACAACGAAAGAGCGTTGATGCGCCCAGTGGACGGTATGGACTGGATGGACCAAAAAAACTCGCTGGGCCGAGCTGGACGATAGCGCGGCGCGGTCGGGCGCCCGTCAGCCGCCAAAGTCCGTTGGCATCGCGTTCACAATCCGGACCGTCTCCAAAATGACGCGCACCACCTGCCCCACCAGCCGCACGAGGTACTCCTCATCGTCCGCGCGGCTCGGGTTCGTCATTGCGTTCCCCAGTTACACGCGTCGATCCCCTGCATCCGGCGTGTATCCCTTGACTTCATTTCCGACAGATCGTATCGTCCGCAGTTATCGCCAGATATCTCCCAAACCATGCGAAGCGGAGGGGTGCAATGTTCCACATCTCGCGAGTTGCACATCGTCGTCGATTCACCATTTCGCCACGCATCCCTGCCGCCCTGATCACTTGCATCGCCGCCGCGTTTCCGACCGCCGCGCAGATTGCACCGCTCTTCCCCGAGATCCTTCATGCGAACGGGACCGACGACTCCGGCGACGATTCCTTTCCGGTTGCCGAGTCGGACGGCTTGGGGAATTGGGTCGCCGTTTGGTATTCGACGGAAGACCTCGACTCCGCTGGAGCTGACGAGGACATTTTCGCCGCATCGTCCTCGGACAATGGGTTGACGTGGTCGAACCCCGTCGTGCTGAGCAGGAGCAGTGGCGTCATGGACGAGGCGGATTTTCTGCCGACACTCGCAACGGATGGGCGCGGCAATTGGGTCGTGGCCTGGTATTCCTTCGAAAACCTCAACAGTGCGGATGGCGACGCGGACATTTTCGGCGCGGTATCCGATGACAACGGCGTCACATGGAGCGGGGCCTTCTTCGTGAACGTCGATGCGGCAACGGACTCAGGCGACGACAGCCGACCCGCGCTCGCAACGGATAAACGCGGTAATTGGGTGTGCGTATGGCAATCGCGCGAGCCCATCGGCGGCTCGGGGACCGACAACGACATCGTCGCCGCGACGTCGACGGACAACGGCGTCACGTGGTCAATGCCCGCCCTCGTCAACTCCAACGGAACGACCGACGCGGGCAGCGACGATGATCGTCCGTCGGTCGCGATGAATGTCGCAGGCGAGACGGTAGCGGCTTGGTCGTCGCCCAGCGACGTCGATGGCAGCGATGGCGATTCGGACATCCTGTACGCGACATCGGCCAATCACGGCGCGGATTGGTCGGAAGTCCACTTACTCCACGCGAGCGGCACAACCGATTCCGGCGCCGATCTGTTTGTCGACGTGGCAAACGATGGCAACACGACGTGGCTCGTCGCATGGCAGACCGATTCCGACATCAATCAGACCGACACAGATGACGATGTTTTCATCGTCCGATCCACGGATGCGGGCGAATCCTGGAGCCTGCCTCGCATACTCAACTCGTTCGCGACAACGGATACAGGAGATGACATACGGCCCACGTTGGCCGCCGACGGTCGCGGCAACTGGGTCGCCACCTGGACATCCTTCGACAACTTCATGGGCAAAGGCACAGACTCGGACGTTGTCGGGGCGTACTCAACGGACAACGGGATCCATTGGAGTGACGCCGAATTTATCAACTCGAATGCGGTTGGCGATCCGGGCAGCGATGGAAACGCATCAGTAGCAACCGATTCGCTCGGAACCTGGCTCGCCGTGTGGAACTCAACGAGCCCCATCGATGGCTCAGAAACCGACGACGATATACTGGTGACGCAGTTCCAATTTGCCCCCGCCCCAGCAATGCCCGCCGCTGCGCCCTACTCACTTGCGCTCTGTGTCTTCCTCTTTGCCACCGCAGGCGGCATCGTCGCGGGCGGAGCGCGGCGTGCACGGTAGGCGCCGATGCGCAGGGACATTCGCCCATCGAAGTTAAAATGACGCTGGATAATAGAACTTCGCTTGGTAGAGACGAGCTTCGATTGAGTGCCTGATGTCGGGGAAAACCTCCAGATCAGCAGAGCGGAAGCTGTAATCTGGTTCGTCGTGTTTTTAGCAGGTTGTTTTGCGCGGGAAGCGCACTTAGTAGGCCGACGGGGCTGGATCCGAACCGGACTACGGAACAGTCTGTTCGTTTCGGATCGATATTCAGCGAGCCCGTCACTGGCGTGGACCTGACGGACATCGCGTTGCGATTGGAAGAACTGAAGTTGATGGAAAACACTTTCATTGGCGCGTTGGAAGGTGGTCCCTCACGATACAGTTCTTTCTCGATCGCGCGGCGGCCGACGGCGTCTTCCCGCCGACTCGACGGGAGAGTACGATCATTGCCCTCCACAACAATCTCTCCACCGATCTCGAGATCACCGTGAACTACGCCGACGCCGGCCAGGACGGTGGTGTGCAGATACGCACGCCCTCCCCCAACACCTTCCTGCTGCCGGCACACGCTACCTATTCGTTCCGGCCCGTCGCGGACGATCCCGAAACGGAAGGCCCCGCAGCCGTTGTACCCAACATGCCGGGCGGCGAAAATGCCGGATCAGAGCCAAAGTCTTGTGGACCGGTAGTCCAATCGATGTGCAAGGCAGGCTGCTCCAAGTCGACGCAGGCGGGAACGCCTTCGCGTATCTCCTGCCGCGCGGCAGGACAGACTAACCCCAACCTCGCTCCTCGTCGTCACACCAGCACGCGCTAAGCCGGTACCTCCGCACTAGCGTGCCCCGAGATCCCAGTGCTCCCCTTGGTGAATCGGCCCGCTGCGGCCTTGTTTCGGCTTGATATTTCGGCCGTCCAGATCGGCGAGCGTGGCCGAGTAACTCCTGATTGGCATATGCGACGGCTTGATGTCGGCGGCATGCGCGAGATTATGGGGACGGGTCGCCATCGATACAAGCGGCAACGCTGTCCACAGTTTGCACAGATGTGCCCAGATTACCGCTCGCTTAGGTTAGAATGGCACTGAATAAGAGAGGTAATCACCATGACACTTCCAACCGTTGCCGACCCGCTTCCATTGCGGACGGACGCAGACGGCACAGTGCGTGTCGGCGGGACGCGCGTGACCTTAGATACGGTTATCGGGGCTTTTCTCGACGGCGAAAGCGCCGAAGGCATTGCGGAGGCGTACCCGACAGTGCCTCTGGCGGTTATTTACACCGTGATCGCGTTTTACCTTAATCACCGCGCAGAGGTAGACGCGTATTTGACGCAACGCGAGGCCGAGGCCCGAGAAATTCAGAAGGAAATCGAGAGCCGTTTTCCGCCGGATGGATTTCGGGCACGGTTGCTCGCCCGCCGCAAGCGTTCGTAACGATGCCGCGCTTCGCAGCCGACGAAAACTTCAGCGCGAAGATCCTAGGCGGGCTTCTCCGGCGCAATCCGGACTTCGACATTCTTCGAATCCAGGACGTAGGTCTCGCGGGAGAGAACGACCAAGACATCCTACAGTGGTGCGCGGACCACAGCCGCGTTCTGATCAGTCATGATGTTAACACGATGCCAAAACAGGCGTATGATCGGGTTAAGGCGGGACAAGCGATGCCGGGCGTACTTTTGGTCCGTCGTCAGGCCCCGATGCGGGTTGCAATCGACGAAATCCTCCTTGCCGCCGAAGCCAGCGCTGAGGACGAGTGGGAAAATCAGGTGCGATACGTGCCGCTGCGATGAGCAGACTCGACAATCAGCTTCCGTAGTGCGTTGCAAGAGTGCAGATCGTAGTTTGTGCCCCACTAAACGTATCCGCGTGTCCGCATTTAAGTAAGACTCCGCCGTTGAGTAAGCTATTCGGGTCCGACACCCACTCCCCCTCAGGAACCCCAGTGTCATTGCCTATCGACGATACCGCTCCGCAAACGCCCGCGGAGTATTCCGGACCCACCCCAGCACAATTGCGCCGCATCAGCATGGTCGGCTGGTCGCTCTTCGCGGCGTGGACCACGGTACTCGTCATCTGGGCATCCTGGTATCCGGACCCCTACGCCGAAGGTTGGCGATTGGTGTTGCAGCTTGCCTTCCTCGGCCAGGCGGTGAACATCGCGTATGGAATCTCCGGTGGTTTCAGCGAGATTTATCTGCTCATCCAAAGCGCGTTGCAAGACATCATCCTCTTGCTCCTCGCGTATCCGTGGATCGTCCGCGGCTACGAACACGGCGTGAAGGCGACACACTTCGGCCGCTGGATCGAGCGCCTCCACAAGGCCGCGGGTCCCTACCAACGCATCGTCGAACCCTTCGGCGCGATAGGCCTCTGGGCATTCGTATTCTTCCCGTTCTGGAGCACGGGCCCGCTCGTCGGCGGCGTCGTCGGTTACCTCATGGGCCTGCGCACGCGCACGGTCTTCCTCTCCGTGTTCCTCGGCCATT
>JBGTJY010000707.1:0-4476 GCA_041744855.1 Candidatus Hydrogenedentales bacterium | reverse complement strand
CGCGCTGGGCGTGCCCGTCGCGCAGGGATACGCCCCGGGCAATCTCGATTGGAAGCCGGACCTCGTCGTCATCGGCAACGCGCTGAGCCGGGGCAACATCGAAGTGGAGACCGTGCTCGAACGCCGCATGCACTATGTGAGTTTTCCGGAATGGCTCAAGGACGCGGTGCTTCGCGCGCGTACGCCGGTGGTGATCGCGGGGACTCATGGCAAAAGCACGACGACGGCGCTTGCGGCGTGGCTGCTCGAAGCCGCGGGGACGCAACCCGGTTTTCTCGTTGGCGCGCAGCCGATCGGGTTCGAACATTCGGCGCGTCTCGGCGCGGAAGACGGACCGTTCGTGGTCGAGGGCGATGAATACGACACGGCGTTTTTTGACAAGCGCGCGAAGTTTTTCCACTACCTGCCGCAGGTCGCCGTCGTGACTTCGGTCGAATTCGATCATGGCGATATCTATGAAAGCCTAGGCGAAATCGAAACGGCGTTCCAGCGGATGCTGCGCCAGATTCCCAAATCCGGCGAGCTACTCTTGTGCGCGGACGATCCCGGCGCCATGCGTCTGCGCGATCGCGCGTTCTGTCCAGTCACCACCTACGGGTTCGCAGCGAACGCGGACTGGCGGATCGAATCGCACAGTCCGGAAAATGGATTGCAACAATTTACGCTTCATCACCGGGGATCGAAGTGGGGCGACTTCGCGACGCAACTATGGGGCGGCTACAACCTGCGCAATGCCGCGGCGGCCATTGCCGTGAGCGCTCGGTTTGGCGCAACGCCTGAAGTGCTTGCGCCGGCGATTGCGTCCTTTGGCGGGCTCAAGCGCCGCATGGAAATTTTCCATCGATCGAACGGCATCGATTTCGTCGACGATTTCGCGCATCATCCGACGGCGATCCGCGAAGTGATCACCGCCGTGCGAGGGCGATGGCCGAAGCGCCGGCTGCTGGTGTTGTTTGAGCCGCGTTCGAATACCACGGTGACGAATCGATTCCAGGTGGGCCTCACGAATGCGCTGAGCGGCGCGGACCGCGTTTGGATGGGGCCCATTCATCGGGCCGCAAAAATCCCCGAGGCCGAACGGCTCAATCGTCAGGAAGTCGCAGACGATTTAACCAATCGCGGCCGCACGGCGAGCCATTCCGACGACGTGGACGAATTGGTCCGCCAACTGCGGGCGGAATCGAAGTCCGATGACGTCGTGCTGATATTGAGTAACGGCGCGTTCGGCGATATCTACGCCAAGATTCGATCGGCGTTCGGATGAGGGAGTTCACATTGGAAAGCGAGATCGCCCGCTTTGAGTCATTCCTGCGCAGGCAGGAATCTCTCCATGAATTCCGCGCGCTGGGTGTAAGCGGGAGATTCCTGCCTGCGCAGGAATGACTGATTCCACTGCTTTTTTCTTTTTAGAGGTACTTGTTCAGGAAATCCAGTATCGCCTGGTTGCCCTCGATCTGGTTTTCCTTCTTGCGGAAACCGTGACCCTCATCGTCGAAGACCATGTATTCCACGGGCACGCCGTTCGCGCGAATCGCCGCCACCATCTCGTCGGATTCGACTTGTAACACGCGCGGATCGTTTCTGCCTTGCAGGACGATCATCGGCTTCGTGATGTTTTTCGCGTGGAATAGCGGCGATATTTTGTGCAGGTAGTCTTCCTGCGTCGCGGGGTCGCCTAGCTCTTTGTAGAGCGCGTTGCGGGTCGCTTCCCACCATGCCGGAATGCTCTTGAGCGTGCGGACCCAATTTGTCACGCCGAATATGTCGACGCCGACCTTGAACGCGTCGGGCCGAAAGGCGAGCGCGGCGCAGACCATGTATCCGCCGTAGCTGCCGCCCATGATGCCGATGCGATCCGGGTCGACGTAGCCCGTATCGATGAGCATTTGCTTGCTCGCGACGCAATCGTCGAGGTCGGCGGATCCGTGTTTCAGGTCGTCCATCGCGTAGAACGATTTGCCGTATCCGCTGCTGCCGCGGTTGTTGATGCCGTAGACGACGTAGCCGTGATTGACGAGGTATTGGATTTGGGGCGAATACGTCGCGCGCGTTTGACCGCCGGGGCCGCCGTGCACGTAGACCAGCGCGGGCAGTTTGTTATCGACGCTCGCCTGGTGCGGTTTGTAAAGGATGCCCGGGATTTCGAGGCCGTCGTACGATTTGTAGCGCACGACCTCCGGTTCGACGAGATCGTTCGGATCGATTTCTTTGTTGAGCCGGCGCGTTAACTGCTTGGGCGTCGCGCTGCCGTCGAGTTTCCAGTAATACAGATCGCCCGGCGTGCGGCCACCGTGCACGTAGAATGCAATCGCCGTGTCGTCCGCATTGAAGCGGACACTTTCGATGCCCGCGCCCTCGGTTTTTGGCAGGGCGACCGGTTTCATCGTCGCGGCTTCGTAAAGCTTCAATTCGGACCGCGCGTCGTTGTTGACGTTCACGACGAGATACTTGTCGGTTTCACTCAGCGCGGCGTACGCGATGTCCCAGTCCGGTTGGTCGAGCGTAGTCTTCTCGCCAGATTGCAGGTTTTCCAACACAAGATAGGCAAACTCGTGGCCGTGATCGGTGAGGCAGTACAACGCCGAGTTGTCTTTCGTGAATCGTTGCGGCGTGCAGACTACGTCGTGATCGTGCTGCGTGATTTGGCGCGCCTCGCCCTTTTCGCGATCGAAGATAAACACGTCGGTTTTCGCGTTGGTATGCGGCTTCGTCAGCGCGATGTACCGTTTGTCCGGCGAGACGTCGCCGATGTCAAAGCCGCCGTCGTTCGTGTAGATGCGTTCGCGCGCGTAGTCGTCGAGCTTTACTTCGTAGAGATCGAAAAAGCTCGGGTTGCGTTCATTCGACGTGATGAAAAAGCTGCGCTTGTCATCGGCCCAACTGTGGAACGCGGCTTTGACCTTTTCGCCCGGCGTGATGTCCTTCGCGGAACCATCCAGCTCGCGCACGTAGATATGCGTGAGCTCGTTCCCGCCCTGGTCCGCGCCATAGATGAATCGCTCATCACTGGGAAAATAGGAATACGCGAAGATCGAGTCCGTGGTCGAATGCGTGAGCTGAACGGCCGCCGAGCCATCGACGGGAATCGCGAACGCATTGAAAATACCGGTCTGATCGCTGCTGACGAGAATTTTCGAACCATCGGGCGAGAACGACGCGCCGTTGATCGCGACGGTGTCGAGGAATTGTTCGATGGTGTATTGCTTCACGTCGCGGGCGTGTGTTACCGACGCGACGAGCACGGCAGCGAATAGGAATCCGAGTTTGTGGAATGAGCGCGCGGACATATTCAATCTCCTTCGTTGGCAAGCGAACAACGGTTCATAGTCCCATCGCGCGAGCGTTCAGTGCAACGTCTCGTCATTCGAGCGGCACGGCGTCCATCGCGCAACGGAATCCCAGGTCGTTGCAGGTCCCGCCGATGCTTTCGAAACCTTGATACGAGGCGCGCGCTTGGAAGGGGCTGTAGCTGTAGCCGCCGCCTTTGATCACGTTCCGTTCGATCGCGTTCGCCCCGATTGATGGTTTGTCGCGGAACACGTCGCTCGTCCATTCCCAGGCGTTGCCGGCCATGTCGTGCACGCCATACGGACTCGCACCGCCGCGAAAACTCCCCACGGGCATCATCTCATCTGCGCCGATATTGGCGAGTCCATCGCGATATTCTTCGCCCCATGGATACGTCTGGCCGTTCGATCCGCGCGCGGCCTTTTCCCATTCGGCGGCTGTCGGCAATCGTTTGCCCAGCGACTCGGCGTAAGCTTGCGCGGCCTCCTTGGAGATTCCGGTTACGGGCCAATTCGCGCGCTCCGGCGTAAATTCATGGGATGAGTCGAAGCGATTAAACTCGGCGTTGGTGACTTCGTAGATGTCGATGTAGAACGCCCGCGTGAACGCACGACGAAGCGGAAATTCATCCGCATCGGCGACGGCGCTACTACTGCCAACGAGGAATTCGCCGGCGGGCACGAAGACCATCCCAACCGGCGGCGGCGCATAGTTCAAACGCGTCAGCCGTTGTTGCTCGGCGAGTCCGGCCACGTGCGTCGCCCCCGCGACAATCAGCGTGACCATCGCGGCGAGCGGCAGCGTGGAGAGCAATGCGTCGCGAATCGGTTGCATCAAGGGAAGCCTTCGATCGAATTCACTACGGTGTATTCGCGCTCGTCGCCATATTGTGTCTCGGCGCGGCCGTATCGGACATCGCGGCGCGGAGCACCCGGGCGGCGTCTGGGTGCTCGTAGTGTTGCGCAAGCTCGAACGGTGTGCGATCGCGCACGTCCAGCGAGTTAGGGTCGGCGCCGTATTCGAGCAGAATTTCGATGCAGTCGACGTGGCCGGACCTCGCCGCAACGTGCAACGGAGTGGGGGCGTCGTAGATGGTTTGCTGCACGTCCGCGCCCAGTCGAAGCAGATACTCGGCCAATTCGGGGTGATTGTTGCGCACGGCGTAGTGGAGCGGTGTGCCGTCGGCGC
>JBGTJY010000706.1:0-1727 GCA_041744855.1 Candidatus Hydrogenedentales bacterium | reverse complement strand
CCGGCACTCGATTTGACCTTTGCCGCGTCCGATGACGCCAGGGCGCTACCGGACGGTTCGCCGTTTCGCGATTGGTCGGCGGCGCGGCGGTTCGCGGGGCCGATGCCTTTCACCGTCAGCGACGAGGACGAAAAAACTTTCGTCGTCATCGAAGGCAGCCGCCAGAACTGGACGCCGCGGCCGGTCGCCGTGAAAGCATGGAAGGTCAGTATTTTCGACGAGGCACCGCTGCGCGGAGTGACTCCGATTCTGGTCAATGCATTCTGCCATCACGAGATGGGTGGAACAGACATCCGGTCGCGGGTGGGTTGCCAATGCTCTTGCGGCGGATCGTGCCGGTCAGGAGCGCGCGGATATGTCCATCCGATGCCCCTGCCCTCCTGCTCATCTTCAAATAGTATTGGGTTCCCGGGCGCAGCTTTGGTTCAGGCGTGGACGGTGAGCCGTGTCGCGCTCAGTTCGACGAATTGATGGGCCGCCAGCGCTGCTTCAAGCTGCAAAAGGTGTCGTGCGAACATCTCCTCCAAGTCCCGGTTGGAGATATTGCCTGTGGAAACGAGGAGCAGTTTCGCCGGTTCGCCGCGCAGGGTGAAGGAATCCACGAAATCACGATCCTTCGTCACCACGACCCGTGATTCTCGTGCGGCGACATCCATGATCGCCCGATCTGGCGTTTGATTCGCCAAGGGTAGATCGAGCGTATGAATCACGTCATGCCCCGAGGCCGCGAGCTGCCAGGCCAGCCGCCGCGGCAATTGGGCATCGACGAGAAACTTCATGCCGCCAATGGCGTCACGCTCTTGATGCGGCTCAACCGTGCCGCGAACGCATACACGGCCAGTAAATCCTCCCGCTGGAGATCTTCGTAGTCCGCGAGAATTTCCTGCTCGGTCATCCCGCTGCTCAGAAGTTCCAGCAGAAACTCCACCGGATAGCGCAGCCCGCGAATGCACGGCTTGCCGTGGCAAACTTCGGAATTCGTAGTGATTCGGGTGAGAAGTTCTTGTTCGGACATGAGGTGACCTTTACGCGCGAAACGCTGACAAGACAACGGCCCCGGAAATCGCTACTCGGCCGCGACAGCGCTGAGTGTTCGTTCAAACCAATCCCTGTGATCGGCTTCTTTCAAAGCAGGCTGCCGAACGATGACCGTCGTATCCTCGGAAGAAACCTCACCAACTCTGGCTTCTCGTAATTTCCTCGTGAGCACTTTCGAAGCCCCGGCGGAACAGTAAAAATAGATGCTGAGTTGAAGCTCCGGGTCCGGAGTCATCCGTTCGTATCCGATCCATGCCAAGTTTTGGCCTTTCGCTGCCACCGCTTTCGCCAACCGTCCGAGCAGTGTTCTTTCTTCCTTATTCGCACCCGCCTTCCGGATGCTGTAACCCACGCAACCGTCCCCACTATCAGAGCTGGAGACCGGCTTGCCGATTCGTTGAAGAACGCCCGCCAGTGCATCGTAGAGATCAAGGGCGGCAGAGGCTTGAGCGGAAAAATTGGGCTTCATGTTACGAGAGATAAAGAGAGGCATTCCGAGTTGCCCCAAAGTGTCGAAGAGGTCCGTCACAAGGGAGCTCTCAGTGTATTTTGCTGACGGGAGCAACTGTTCCCAGCCTATTTCCCGGGTGATGATGCCCCCGCGGATGGGCAAATCCTTCGACCGGAACCCCCCGATGGTTGTATAGCAAATTTCCAAGGACGGTTCTTTGCGTAGCATTTCCTTGATT
>JBGTJY010000705.1:0-12872 GCA_041744855.1 Candidatus Hydrogenedentales bacterium | reverse complement strand
GGTCGCGCATCATTTCTTCCGTATGTACGCAGTAGCGGAGCGATTGGCGCAATAGCGTGCTGGCGTGTTCTTGACCCGCGAGGCCCATCATCGACCATGAACGCCAGGCGAGCACTGTGCGGTGCACGTCCACTTCATCTTCGACGGCGAACTGCAAATGGTTGTAGGCCTCGCCGATGGGGCCTTTGGTCATGGCGGCGAATTGCGTTTCGGCGTCTTCCCAATTCACTTCGCGCACCGCCGCGCGGAGCGATTCGCCATTTCCTTCCGCGGCGCAACAATCCGCGGCGACGGGGAACATGGTGTCGTGATCGTGGAAGCCCTGTTCTTGAATTCGACTCGTGTTTCGATAAATCACCTTAAGCACCGGGAGCGCCTGTTGATCGGAAGGCAATTGCATCGCCATGCGATACGCGGGCTCGAGCGCCATGAAGGTGTGATAGCCGGTGTAGTCCTGACCGCCGAAGGCACGGGCATTCGCGAGAGCAGCGCAGCTTACGAGCGTGCGCAGATCCGTCCCGGAACGCAGTTTCGCGACGAGGATCGGAAGGAGTTTATCGACTGGCGTTTCTTGCAGCAGCGAAACGAGCGGCTCGAGCTCGCCGAAGGTTAGGCGCGCCGTTGCGTCCTCCGCGTAGGCCGGCGCTAGGCCGAGATCGAACGCGGTCGCGGTGCCCAAGCTGGCCACCAACATTCCCTTGCCGACATCGGCCAAAAATTCACGACGATTGGGAGCGTACATCGGAGTTCTCCTCATTGCTAGCCTAGGGAATTAGCATATCAGAGATTGTCCGGCGGCGGGGGACATAAATTGGGGTCGCGGTAAACTGGACTGTTGAGAATAGGAACGCCGGGAATCATGGGGAGTATGGGCGGATCTACGCGATTCTTCCCAAGTGGGGGCGAGATTCCCTTGCTTGAAGGCGCGCCTCCCCAGAATGACGGAGTCTGTGGGCAAAGCGGGAACTTGTGTCGTCTATTGTGGGAGAGTCGGTCGTCAGGCTAGTTGAAAGCAACGGAATCTATGGCCCACCCGGACTTAACACTACTCAATCGTTGGCGCACGCGACGCGATGCGGACGCATTCCACGAAATCACGCTGCGTTACGCTCCAATGGTTTTCGGCACGTGTGTGAGGATGATGCGGAACGAGTCTGAGGCGGAGGACCTCACGCAGGAGTGTTTCGAAACGCTGGCGGCCGGCAGCGCGCAGCCGCGTAAGCATCTCGGCGCATGGCTCCATCAAGTCGCCACTCGCCGCTGTCTCGATCGGCTGAAGTCCGATGCCCGCCGCAAAAGGCGTGAGGAAGAATTCGCGCGGAGCGTTCCTGAGCGGGGAGAAGGCCCCGGCGACGACGCGTATGCAGCGCTCGATGCGGCGTTGCTCGAGCTCCCTGCGGATGAGCTCGATGCGATCGTCGGCTACTTTCTGCAAGGGCGGTCGCAAGAGAAAGTCGCGGCGTCGTTGGGTGTATCGCGTCAGACGGTAAGCCGGCGCACGCAGCGCGGAATCGAACGGCTGCAGCAACAACTCAAGGAACGCGGAATATACGCGCCCGCGGGGGCGCTTCTTGGGGCAATTCAAAGCGAAGCAAGTGCAGTGGGGTTAACCGCGGCGCTTACGGAAAGGTTAGGGAAACTCAACTTATTGTCGGCCGGCGAGTTGAGCGGCAGATGGGGAGGCACAGCGATGAAGTGGCTTAACGAACTTACATCGATGCGATTTGGAATACCGATTCTTGGCGCGATTACCGCCATCGCCGGATACAGCTTTTATCAACAGCGGCAGTTCACCGTCGAAATGGACCAACACTTCGAGCAGACATCCGTCGATGCTGGTTCGAACGCCGAGCTGAATGCTGGAAGCAATTTGCAATTGGCTCAGGCCGCATCCACGGCTCCTGCGCCGCGTTTGGCGTCCGCGCCGGAATCTACGCGGGCGGTGTCGGCAAGTGACTCGACCGGTGTGGGGACAATTCATGTGCATCTTTCGTGGGCTGGCCGCTTCGATCCCGAGCGCGAGGTGGAAATCGCTGCGCGGCATATCTACTGGGCACCGTGGGAGTCGCCTCCCAGCGACACTATCATTCGCCGCCGGACGGTCGTCGGCACCGAAGAGGTTACGTTCAGCAATCTGCCGCTGGGACTTTATCTCATCACGGCGACAAGCAATGGGGTCGTTGGAAGCAACCCCTCGGAGATCTTGCTCACAGAGTCCAGTTTGGAAATCGCGACCTCTCTCCCCATGTTGCAATCGGGGACCATTGCGGGGCGCATCGCCGATGAAGCGGGAAATCCCGTACCGAACGCGTGGCTCACGGCGACGACATTCAAAGGCGCACAATTCACGCTTGAATTGCCGCCGTATTTGACTCAGGGCTACGCATTTTATCCAGGTTCCGACGGTATCTTTAGCCGCGACGATGTCACGCGTGATCTTGGCGGCGAGGGTGCGTTCAAGCTATCCGCCTCCGCGCCGGGTTACACGACGACGATCACCGATTTCATTTCAGTGGGCACGCGGGACATCGACATCGTGTTGCGGAAAGGTGCGGTGCTTTCCGGTCGAGTTACGAATGCGCAGGACCGATCGGCGATTTCTGGCGGCACACTGCGGATTGACGCATCCGAGCAAGCAACCAATCGACAATATGTAGCGATCGACACGGAGGGGTATTTCTTCGCCTCTGGATTGGGAACTGGCGCCCATCGTGTCGAGCTGTTGCATGATTCGATGACGTTGACGAACGGCGACGCCGAGTTCGAGGTAGCGCCGAGTCAAGCCGCGGTTGAACTCACCCTGAATGCCACACGCGGCGGGGAACTGACGGGCCGCGTCTATGAGGAAGAGTCTGGAGAGGGAATCGGAGGTCTGCAGGTTCTCGCCATGAAAACCGGCGAAACGCTGCCGGACAAGTTGACCGCAACGACTGGCGAAGATGGCACCTATCGAATTTCCGGATTGAGTATCGACGAAGCGAACTACGAAGTGGTCGCGGATGGCGCCGGTTTGGGGCGCATCACGAAGGCGAAAGTGTTCTCGTCCGATGCGCCCTCGGCCGTGTTGGACTTCGCATTCGTACGCGGATTGAGCGTCGCGGGCAGGGTCATCGACGCCGGAGGAAACTCCGTTGCCGGCGCGTCCGTCATCGCTTCGAATGAAAGCGGACGACATGTGGCAAAGGCAACGACTGACAGCGACGGCGCGTTTACTCTTTACCGAATACCTCAAGGCTTAGGTGTCGTGTTGCGAGCAATCAAAGATGGTTACTTTTCTCAGCCAGGGGCGCCGATTCAATTTGACGAGAATCGGGAAGGCCTAGAGATCGCCTTGTTCGAGGGCGCGACGCTCTCCGGAATCGTCGTAGATTCGGGTGGTAATCCTCGACGGGATGTATTTGTCTATCCCACCGATGCGCTGCAAGGGCATTCACACCGTGGCGTGGACACTTCGAAACCAGATGGGACATTTACGATCACGGGCGTTCCCGGCGGGACGTATGAATTTGAGCTCCGTTATTCCGGGACGGACACGATCCACGACGTAGCGGGCGTAGTCGTCGAGGTCGCGGGGGGAGACGCTATCGAGGGCATTCGGTTGGTGTGTCCAGAATCGGGTCAGTTCTCTCTGGCGGGGATCGTCGTCGACAATGCGGGTAACCCCGTGACCATGGCGGACATTGCGCTCTCGGGTCCCGTCACTCGATCAGCGCGTACAGACGATAAGGGACAGTTCTCGGTGGACGGACTCGATGATGGTGAATACACGGCAATCGTTTCGAACTACCGCTTCGCGACTGAGTTCGTGACCGGGCTGCACGCCGGCGCGAAGAATGTGGCAATCGAATTGTCGCCGCGCGCCACGATTTCCGGGCAGGTCGTCGATGCGCGGAGCGGTCTACCGCTTGCTCGATTCGAACTGGAAGAAAACGCGTCCGTTTGGGGCAGTTCCACTCTCCGGCCCGAGTTTCAAGACATACGAAACGAACGCGGCGAATTCGAATATTCGTCCGTGCAAACCGGAACAATCACGCTGCGGGCGCGCGCTGATGGATACGCGATTGGTCACGAAACGCTTAGCGGAGTGGAACCCGGCGAAGAACTTTCGGGCATCCGAATCGCGCTACACCCTGGCGCTACCGTTTCAGGCCTAGTGCGTACGGCCAAGGGCGAGCCTATTGTCCGCGCGCACATCGCGATGCTCTCGGACGGCGTTGCTTCGCACATCACCGACACGGACGACAATGGCGCGTTCGTAGCGAAGAACGTGCTGATTGGTGCTGAGCTTCGCATAGGTCACCCTGGGTTTGTCGCGATCTTTGCGCCCATTGGAACCGGGCAGGATTTGGAAGTGACTCTGCTTCGTGGGGGGACGGTGCGCGGCGTGATCGCGCTCAACGGCGAGCCACTCGCCGATGTCGTTGTGAGCATTCAAATGCCGGACGATGCCTACCAGTCCTCAAATAAGACCACAGCCGCTGGCGAATTTACGTTTCTAAATGTCCCGCCCGGAATTGCGCGCGTTGAGTGTTCGGTTTACACCGAGGGTGCGCCGGACTCGCACGTGCTCAACGTCGAAGTCATCGACGAAGTTTTATCGGAAGTAACGATCGACTTTCAGAACTAATCTCAAGCTTGGAGTACGAACTCGCGTCACCGGCTTGGCGGCTTAGACTACTCCGGTGTAATCGTTCCGCTTAAGCCAAACGAGGAGTTCGCGGATGCTTGCCGTGGCCAGGCCGATGGTGGTGTCCGCGGCGCCGTAGTAGATGTATAGCGTGTCGCCGTCGTCGCCTACGACCGCTCCGGTCGGGAAGACGACGTCGCTGACGTCGCCGATGCGCTCGAAGGATTGATGGGGGCCGAAAATCCATTCCGAGCCGCGGTGGATGACCTTGACCGGGTTTTCGAGATCGAGCAGGGCGACTCCAACGCGATACAAAGCACCCGACGCCGTGTGGCGGACGCCGTGATAGAGGATGAGCCAGCCTTCCGGGGTTTCGATGGGTGGTGGAGAGAGGCCAATTTTTCGCGCATCCCACCATCCGCCGCGGCGTGCTGGAAGCAGAATTCGATGGCTGCCCCAATGCCGCAAGTCGGGCGAGAATGAAATCCAGATATGGGCCGAGCCGGAAGCGGGAACGGGGCGGTGAATCATCGCCCAATGCCCGCCGAATCTCCGCGGAAAAAGCGCTGCGTCTTTGTCTTCCGGCGGTTGCACCAGTCCGAGATGTTCGAAATTCTGAAAGTCCGGCGTGAGGGCGAGCGAAACACCGGGGCCGCCTTCGGAGAAGGACGTATATGCGATCGCGTATCGCTCTAGCTCGGGCATCCAGGTAATTCGCGGATCCTCGACACCCCAGAGGTCCTCGGGGCGAGCGTCGCGATCGGGCAACATGGTCGGCTTGGGACTAATCGCCCAGCCTTGCACGCCATCCTCGGAGACGGCAGAACACAAATGCGACAGGCCTCGGCGATCTTCCGCGCGCACAAGCAAGAGAATCGAACCGGAATCGTGGAGCCGGATGGCGCCGGGATTGAAGACGGAGTTGACGGGGTATGGCCAATCCTCCGGGCGCAAGATGGGATTGCGTGGATGGCGCTTCAGCAACTCCACGTAGGCAGGATGTCCCCAGCGTTTCTCATTGAAGTCATTCATGCGCGGCTTGCCGAGTCCACAGTTTCCAATCGAACATTGCCTTCCTCCTGAACTTCATACATAGACAACAAACTCATGAGCCAACACACCACGGATTCCGCGCCGCGGTTTTCGTTGACGCGGTCCGGATGCAGACCGTCGTAACAGGCGCCGGTCGAATAATCGTAGAGCGGGGCGCGCAAATCGTTCCGGCCTAAAAACCACTCGAACGCGCGGCGGCCCGATGACAACCAGCGATCTTCGCCCGTCAATCGATACGCGGCAATGCAGGCGTCGAGGAACACCGACGCTTCGATCGGCTGTTGATCGAAGAACGCGCGGGTCCCGCCCCGCGGATACCACCCGTTCGATCCGATGGGGGAAAAATGTCCCTCGGGCGAAGTCTGCACTTGATCCAGCCAATCCAGCGATTTCAGTCCCCACTCGGCCGCCTCGGAATCCGGGAGACTTTGTCCCGCTTCGATCAGCGCTTGCGGGATGCACGCGTTCGCGTAGGTGAGGCAATCCTCGGGCCACGGCCAATCGTCGCTGGCATTGGCCTTGGTCTGCGCGAGCAGGCGTCGTGTCAGCGCGTCGCGTTCGTTCTTAAACGTCGTGGCGCCGGCGAATTTACGCAAGTAGGTCTGTATGGCCAGGATGCCCATTGCCCAAGCGCGCGGGGACGCGAAAGACACAATCGGAGTGACGGATTTCTCCATGAAGCGCGCCGCAGTCGCGACATGGCCGAGATTGGTGGACTCGGCCACGACATAGGCCAAGCTCCACACTGCGCGCGCATGGACGTCCTCGGTCGCGACGGGCTTCGTCCACGTATGTTGAAAGCTCAGGAAATTGCCGAAACGCTGGCTTTCTTCGTCGAAAGCGTAAACCAAGTACGCAAGATAGCGAGACGCTAACATTTCCCAGTCCGTCAATTCGGGCGCGCGCTTCGCCGATTTCGTTGCCACGATGAGCGCGCGCGCCTGATCGTCGGTGCTATATCCGAATCGGCGATCGGGCACGGAATAACACGCGTGCTGAATAATGCCTGTCGTGTCCGTCATCGTCAGCAAATGCCGGACGTTTAAATCGGGCAAGGTGCCGAATCGACTCCGGGTCAGGCCCAACGGCCGCACCGGTTTCGGCTTTTCGCTGCGTTCACGCCGCACCTCGTCGAAGAGGTCCAAGTATTGCCGTGCGATTTGCGGCCAGACCATCGACCGGGAAAACATGTACGCGCGCTTGCGCATCGCGTGGCGTTCGATGTCGTTCGAGAGGAGATCGATGAGCGTATCCGCCATCGCGTTCACGTCGCGGAACGGAACGAGCCGGCCGCGATCTTCGGCCAACATTTCCTGGGCGTACCAATAGGGCGTCGACACGACGGCCGTGCCTGCACCCATCGCGTAGGCCAGCGTTCCCGAAACAATTTGAGCTTCGTTCAGGTACGGGCTGACGTAAATGTCCGCCGCCCCGAGGTATTCGCAAAGTTCCTTAAGCGTTACGAAGCGATTCACAAACGATACGTTGTCTTCGATATCGTGTTGCCGAACTCTGCGCAACAATTCGTGACGATAGGCTTCGCCTTGTTCCCGAAATACGTGCGGATGCGTCGCGCCGAGGACCATGAAGTGTGCCTTCGGAATTTGTTTTACGACACGGGCCATCGCATCGATAGCGTATTCGATGCCTTTCCCCGGACTGATGAGTCCGAAAGTGAGTATCAACTGCCGTCCCTCGACCTGAAACTTGTCCTTGTAAAAGTTCGGATCGAGAAACGGGAGGTCGGGGATTCCATGGTGGATCAAGACTGACTTTTGGGCCGGAATGCCATAAACCTCGTTCAACATGGTTTCGGCGCGTTGACTCATGACGACGACCCGGTCCGACAAATCCGCGAGCGATTTGACCACGCTGCGCTGATCCGGATTCGGCTCGCGGAGGACCGTATGCAGGGTCGTTACAATCGGCGCGCGAAGTTGGCGCAACAGCGAGAGCAAGAATCGCCCGGCTTTCCCTCCATAAATTCCGAATTCGTGCTGCACGCATACGACGCTGGGGCCGCTGAGATTAATAAAGTCCGCCGCGCTGTCGTATTCCTCGGGGCGATTCGCATCGATCTCAAACTTCACCCGCGGCGGATATTCGTAGCCTTCGGCAATGTCGTTCATGACCACGCATTGGCACGCGCTATCGTCGATATAGGCAGCGACGTTTTCACACAGATCGCTGGTGAACGTCGCGATGCCGCAGCGCCTCGGCAGGTAGTTGCCGATAAACGTCACATTCCGGATGGAAGAACCGCTGATGGAAGAACCGTTGACGGAAGAACCGTTATTGCCTGGAGTCATTTTGCCTCGATTCAACCGGACTTGCGGAAAATAAAAACTTGCGTGAATATGAATACCAACTAAAACAAGCCAATTCCTTGAATTGCACCCCACTCAACTCGGACGAGACGTGTGAGTCATGTCGTACCAGCGTTGTAATCCACCGCTGTGTAGTTCTGACACGGCCGCGCGCCACAACGGCGATAAGATAGTGTGTGCCCTAGCGATACCGCTTGCGATTGACTGCGACCGCTTGTAACAGACTGCGACCGCTTGCAATTGAGCAAGTTTCCGGCCAAAATCGCCCGTTGGGCATGCAAACGAGGCTTACCTGGAGGGATCATACATGAATTGGCGATCTGTTTTTGTAATGGCGGTCGCGGTTGCGCTGTGCAGCGTGGCGTTCGCCGAGAACGGCAGCATTCGCGCGGACGTCGTTTATGGCCACAAGGACGGCTTGGCGATGACGTTTGACGTGTACTCGCCGACGGGACCGGCGAACGGCGCCGGCGTGTTGTTCATGGTCAGCGGCGGCTGGGTATCGCAGTGGTTTCCGCCCGAAGTGACCAAGAGCCGTTTCGAGGGTCTGCTCGACAAAGGCTTCACCGTGTTCGCCGTGCGTCACGGCAGCAGTCCGCGCTACAAAGTACCGGACGCCTACTCGGACGTCAGCCGCGCCGTGCGTTACATCCGCGCGAATGCCGCGGAACTCGGCGTCGATGCGGAACGGCTGGGCGTGTTCGGCGGCAGCGCGGGCGGGCACCTCTCGCTCATGCTCGGCAATAATTCCGACGCGGGCGATCCGAACGCGGAGGACCCGATCCTGAAGCAGTCCAACCGTGTCGCGTGCGTGGTCGCGTATTTCCCGCCGGTGGATTTGCGCGGATGGACTGGCCCGAACGATCGCTTCCCCGCGCTGGATTTCCCGGCTGAGAAAGCGGAATCCGTTTCGCCGATCGTGTTCGTGACGCAGGACGATCCGCCGACGCTGTTGATTCACGGCAGCGCGGATGAATTGGTGCCATTGGACCACAGCGAACGGATTCAGGCGGAATTCGAAAAGACGGGCGTTGTGTCGAAGTTGATCGTCATCGACGGCGCTGGCCACGGGTTCCGCGATGCGGCGGCCGAGCAGGCCCGCGAAGCGCTTGAGGCTTGGTTCGTGGATCACTTGGCGAAGAAAAACTAAGAAATCTTCGGTTCGGAGTTCTGCCTTTAGGCGCTGGGTCCGTGAATAGGCTTAAAGGCCGAACTCCGAACCTTTTCTTTTGCGCGGGCGGGGACTTATGCAGGGTGCAAGCCTGCGCTACAAGAGCGGGCGAAACCTTCAACTCCTTACCAGAATCGCCACCATGGTTTTGGCGGCTGCTTCGGCGGGAGTGGATTCGAATTCTCTATTGGAGGAAATTTTGCAATCTCCGCGGCGAGAAACTCATTGAGCCTGGAAACGTGTCCGCTGTCGGGTACGAACGCGAACACGTGGTAAATGCCCTCCTCCCCGTCAGACAGGGTTTCGCCGGATTCGGCGTCGAAGTTCCAGGCGGATCGAAGCGTGATTGCGATTTCGTTCGGCAGAGCGTTTCGGGCGTGAGTCGCCCACAGGACGTTCTCGCCTCTGACGCGATGATCTCCACAGCTCCGGACCAGCAGGTTTGGGTCGAGGCCCAAGCGATCGATTCCACTTTGCATTTCGCGCCAGTTCATGACGTGCTCGCAAAAGTCGCTGTCGAGTGGGTCAGAAGAATCCTCCGCCCGGTCGCGCCAGAGCGGCAGAGGATACTGTTTTGAGCAATGGGGGCACCCGATACTTTGACTGGCAGGGATTTCGGGGAGCGCGCGCGCGGCCTCGACGATCCGCTCCGGGTCCTCCGAAAAAAACGCGAACGTTTGGCCGTGGACGCGTTGCGCAACGACGGGCACGCCAGCAGGTGGGTTATTCGCTATCGCAGCAACTCGGGGGAACAGATCAAGACCGCCTTGGGAATGCGCGGGCGTGAAATTGCCGTAGGCGAGCAAATGCGGACATGCGGTTATCTCGGGCGCCCGGCCATAGATGCGGCCTCCCTCCGCGTGCATAGGCGATGGCGTCACGCCACCTACGTCGCAGAACGGGCAACGGAAAACCAAGCCGTTAAAAAAGTCAAGGTATATCTTGTCGTTCATAACCTCTCCTCCACGAAAGGTAAGGCGTCCTGCAAGAAACGCCCTAAGCAATTTCGACTTCCCGAGTTGCGTCACTCGGTCACGGCGTAGTCCATTCCGCGAGGGTTCTCGACGCGTTGCGAGGCGTTGAGCTCCGGGCCGACGAGATTTCCCTGTTTGTCGTAATCGAGAATGAAGCCGGGCTTGTCCTCGTCGCTTTCCTCAATCGGTACGTCGCGGAACAGAATTCGCAACACATCCACTTCAGGATCGTAGGTCACTTTCATGTGGTCGATTTCCAGTATTTGACGATCTTGCTCGTGCGATAAACCGTCACGATTCTACCATCACGCCCCAATTCCTGTACGACTCACCCCTTCCAAATTCCTTCGGCCCGCAGATCGGTTGCCGTTCGATCGAGGGCTTTTTTGAGTTGTTCCATCGCGAAGTCGACTTCGGATTTCGTGAGCACGAGCGGGGGCGCCATGGCGATTGCGTTTTGGATTGGGCGCGCGATCACGTTGTGTTCGAGCAGGTAGTTGTAGACTTGATACCGAATCCGGAGGTAATCATGTTTCATTGCCATGTCTGCGGTCACGGTGCCGCGAGGTCGGAATTAATCAGCGAGGTCTTCAACATTGACGGACGGCGCGTGTTAGTCGACCAGATTCCCGCGATGGTGTGCACGCATTGCGGGGAGCCCGCTTTTTCACGGGAGACAACCGAGCGAGTACGCCGGATGGTTCATGGCGAAGGCCGTCCCGTTAAAACCGTGTCGATGGATGTATTTGCGATGTCGTGAACGGGCGCGGAACGTCGAAGCGTCATTGCCAGACTCTGTGCGGAGACCGTAAGAAAAGGTCGCTACCCCGAACGGCACTCGATACTGTCGCCTATTTGCCTCTCCCCTATTTCTTCGCGCCGCTACAAATCGATGACGATCTCGTTGGTGAGTTGGGCTCCGAGTTTACGATCCGGCCGCGGGTATTTCGTATCATGATCGCGCCGCGCTGAACCCATGCTGGAGTCCACCTACTATGCCGCATACCGCCTTGGCCATTTGTCCCCACGCCGATGATGCAGCCGCCTTTTTCGGTGGCACACTAACGAAGTTTGCGGCAGAAGGCTGGCGCACCGTCTTAGTCCGCGTGACCGACGATTGCAAAGACTCGGTGGGCATGAGCCGGGAGCAAACCGTCGCGGTCAATACGGAACAACTGCACCGTGCGGCCGCGATCATGGGCGTCGACGAGATCGTCGAGCTGGGTTACGAGACGGATAGCCTTGCGGACGTCTCCGAAGTTCGGCTGCGCGAACGCTTCGTACACCTGTTCCGCAAACACCGGCCCTATGCCGTGTTCTGTTTCGATCCTTTCGGCATTTACGAGGGCAACATGGACCACATCGTGGTGGCGCAAGCCGCGGAGGAGGCGTATTGGGTGTCGTGTTTCGACCTGCACCATCCGGAGCATCTGCAGGAAGGCTTGCGTCCGTTTTGCGTTTGCGAACGGTGGTACTACGGCCGCGAATTGCCCGGCGCGAATCACGTCGAGGACATCACGGATTACATCGACGCGAAAATCGACGCCCTTTGCGCGCACGATGTCATGATGCGGCATCTCGTGATGCAACTGCGTCTTCAGGCCGAGACCTTTGGCCGCCGAGTTCCTCTGCTTGACGACGCTTTCTCAGGCGACCTGCGTCCGCTGCTCACAAGTTTCCTCCACTTGCGCGCCGACGCAGTGGCCCGTCGCTACGGTCTTGCGGAAGGACGCAAAGGCGAAGCGTTTCGGCTCGTTCGGTTCGGCGGCTTCGAAGAACTTATTCAAAAGTACTCCGTGCCTATCGATGGCGCGCAAGAACCACCGAAGCGGCCCGGACTCGAAATCGTGTGAGTTCGTACGGCGTCCCTTTATCAGTCCCGACACTTTGCAGGTCCAACGCTTGACCCCGCACTTCTCGGCGGCTATATTCGCGTCCCTTATGAGCAGCCCTACTTCCCGGGAATTCTCCACGCTCGAAGCATTCGCGTTTCTCGTCGCTTCCATTGGCGTTCAACTCGCGAGCGAACTCTTCGCGCAATGGGGCACCTATTTCTATTCGCCCCCGGACGGAACCGGCCGCACGCTGTACGTGTCGATCGCCGTGGTCGCGTACATCTTCATTACCGCCCAGATCTTCGATATTTTCAGCGGACCCTTGGTCGGAATCTGGTCGGACCGGTCGGCGTTCAAACCCAAACGCCGGCGCCTCATCCCCATCGCCGGCCGCCGCCGCCCATTCATTTTTTGGGGCTCCATCCTGATGACTTTCACCGGCATCGCTTTCTGGTTTCCGCCTGTGAATGGCGAATCGCCCGTCAACTTTGTTTTCGGCGCCGTGCTCATGTCGCTGCATTGGTCCGTCTACTCGCTGGCCTACATCCCACTCCTTGCGCTCGCACCAGAGATTGCCCGCTCCCACCAGGGCCGGGTAAGCCTCGGCACTTGGATCGGCGTCGGCATGATCCTCGGACTTCTGTGCGCCGCGTTGCTTCCGGGCCAACTCGTCACCATGCTGGATCCAGCGCGCTCTACAGGCGATGGCGCCGGATTCTCTGCCGTTGGATATCAACGCGTTGCCGTCGCCTTCGCCTTTGTGACACTCGCCTGCTTTCAGTTCTTCGTGTGGGCCGTGCGCGAACGCGCATCGAATGCGCCAGTCGAAATCCAAACGCCGGCCCTTTCTGATATGTTTCGTACTTTTCAAACTCCGATTTTTCG
>JBGTJY010000704.1:0-3375 GCA_041744855.1 Candidatus Hydrogenedentales bacterium | reverse complement strand
CCCAGAATCGCCCGAACGTTAGCGGCGCGGACAGATAAGTCCTGATCAAATCCGCGTTCGAGACATGCGTCGAATGCGCGCGCGAAAACGGTAGCGACACCCAGCGGCTCGGCAGTTCCTTGGCGAAGTGGCGCGCGGCCTCTTTCAGAAATAGCCAATCGGCCGACTGACTCGGGTCGATGTCCGCCAGCACGCCTTTGAGCGTGAAAAGCGATTTGCGAAACAGCACCAGATCGGACGGAAATACGAGACCCTTTGCCGCGACGTCCTCGAGCAGATCGGTCAACCACGGGATACCCGGCAATCGACCCCGCCGGATGCGCCGAAGCGCCTTGTCGACCGCGGGCCGAATCAACGGCGCCGATTCCGGCGCGTCGCACAGTCGCAGCAATCCCTGGACGACTTCCCGCCGGCTCAGCCGTAGCGCGCCCAGCGTGATGCGCGCAAGCGTTTCGCGATGGCGCTTGTCGAGCCGGCCCGCGAGACTCCAATCGAGTATGCCGAGCCGTCCGTCATCCGTCGCCCACAAGTTGCCCGCGTGCGGATCGGCGTGATACATCGGCGTGTCTTCCTTGCTGAATACGCAGTCCGCGATCAGTGCCCGCATGAGAATCGCCGTCAACTCGGGTCTGCCTAGTTGCGTGTCGTCGGCCACAGGCGACTCCGCCACGTCCGTTACGCGCACGCCGTGCAGACGTTCCATCGCGGTTAGGCGCGGCGTGCAAAACGGCAAGAGCGCGGCGATCTTGATTTCGTTGCGGCGGCGATAAAATGCGCGCGACGCCTCGCGCATGTTTTTTTGTTCCTGGTCCAGTTGCACTTCCGATCGAAGCAGATCGCGCACCGATTCCAACGTGTCGCGATACGCCATGCCGGGGATGTCGTAATCCCCCTTGTGCGCGTCCAGGTGCGCCATGACGAGATCGAGCACGCGCAAATCTTCGTCGAGCCTTTCGACGATTCCCGGCTTAAGAATCTTGAGGACGCCCTCGCGCGGCGAGTCCGTCGGCGTCGGACGCCAACGGCAAGGAATCACCGTCGCGACGCTGCCCTCGGCGAGCGGCTCTTCGTCGATCTCGACGGAGAAAGTCCGAATCGCGTCGCCCAGTTCGGCGAGAATGTAAGGCCGAATAACCCCAAGCGTGTGCGAGGGCGCCATCGTTTCGAGGCGTTGAAATTGCAGGCGAATGGGTCTGCTGAGCGACGGATGCCGCGCCAGTACTTGCCCCAACTTGTGCAGCAGCGGACTCTGCAACATGAGCGTGGCGAGCCGCCGCTCTGGCGAGGCGGCATGTCCCAAGGCGGATTGCGCCTGCGCCATGGCGATCAATCGATCGGGCGAGAGTCCCTCGAGAAAGACATTCACCGCATCTCGCACCAACGGGCGCCAATGGGCGTGGCGATCCGGCAGCGCCGCGCCGGGATCGATGCCAAACAAAGCAAGATTCATGAACTACCATCCGAGAATAGGAAAAGGAGGAAACCCTCGATAATTTTACCACGCGAACGTGCTTAACGATGAACCGCGTGTTGTAGTGCAGGCTTCCAGCCTGCATTCCGGCACTCGAAACCAGCCCCCTATCGAGTCCAGAGATACACGATTCCCGCGCGGGGATGGACCGCCAACGTCGTCGGCCCGGAGACCTGCGCTAGCTTTCCGCCGTAATACTGAAACCCGGGATCGTCCAGAGTGGGCACGTTGCCCGACCCGGCAGGGATCGCGTTCTGGGTTCGGCGGATCACTTTTTCGGCGACGGGCTCGGCCGGATCAAAGCCCAGCAGCTTTACCCCACTCACCGCGAACTCGCTCATGACCTCTTCGGGTAGGGAGAATCGCACGATCGCACGGCCCGTGTTCACGTCGTGGTGCGCGTGAATGTCGTACATCGCGACGGGCAGATACATCGGCACCCAACCCTGCCTGACTTCACCGGCTTCGACGGCGTCCACGTGCGCCTCGAAGTGAAGGTATTCGTCGCCGCCGAGTGCGAGCGAAGCGCCCGCGACTACCACGTACGCCGCGGCGAGTAGAGCCATGACAGCGATCACCGCATTCGCCACCCACAGCCGCAAGGTTGTAGCCGAACTGCGCGAGGTTGTAACCGAACTGCGCGAGCTCGTTTCGACGGAAGACGCCATAACGATCACCTTCTCTGGGACACCGACAGGTACCGCGCCAGTATACACCCGCTATGGCTCGCGTCAATTGCAATTCGAGCAACGCACAGTGTGGAATGGGTTCTCATGACCGATCCTGGAGAGACTATGAGTTCCGGCAAAAACGCGGCGGTGATTCTTCTGAGCGGCGGAATGGACTCGACCGTACTCCTCCACCACGTCGTCAAGAAGTTGCATCGGCAGCCCGTGCACGCCATCAGTTTCGACTACGGCCAACGTCATCGCCGCGAACTGGATGCCGCGGCGTGGCAAGCCCGGGACACCGGCGTAGCCAGCCACCGCGGGCTCGACCTCTCGTTCCTCGCCGAAGTCGTTGCACCGGGCACTTCGCTCGTCAGCGGTGGTTCCGAAGTGCCTGACTTGTCCGACCTCGACGCGGAACAGCTCGACCAGCCGCCGACCTACGTGCCCAACCGGAACATGATGTTGCTCTCGATCGCGGCGGCCTACGCGGAATCGCGCGGCGTGCGCGACGTGTTCTACGGCGCACAGGCCCAGGACGAGTACGGCTATTGGGACTGCACTCGGGATTTTCTCGAGCGGATCAATCAGGTGCTCGGACTAAACCGGCGCGAGCGCGTCACCATCCACGCGCCGTTCGTGGCGCTGAAAAAGAGCGAACTGGTCCGGCGAGGCGCAAGGCTGGGCGTCGATTTCGCGCAGACGTGGAGTTGCTATCGCGGCGGCGCGAAACCGTGTGCCACGTGTCCCACGTGCGTAGAGCGGGCAAACGCCTTTCGCGAGGCCGGCATCGACGACCCGCTCGTCGTCGCGTAGTTCCCCACCTTGTCGCAATCCTGCGTAGGGAGGTTTAGAATGAACTCCAAAGACGCCGCGTAACGTCCGCTCACCAATGCGTCTTTCAGCAATGGGGCAATCGGCCACCGAATCGCGGGAGTAGACGCCATGTACGACAAATTCAACGAACCCAGCAAGGCCGTCGCGTTCCTCATCGCCGGGCTGACCAAAGATTTTCCCGCCACCGAAATCGAAATTCTGTACTCGCGCCGCGGACACGCTCAGCGATTTACTTGTCCGGTGCGTAAATCGGGGCCGGTCCTCGAGAAGTTATGCAGCCGGTTCCCCAAGGCCTCCGTCGAGTACGACCCGAATCACCACAGCGGAATCGTGGGCGTTATCCAGTGTCACGGCGAAACGAATCAACAGCGCTCAACGCAATGGCAACGCCGAGGCGAC
>JBGTJY010000703.1:0-7632 GCA_041744855.1 Candidatus Hydrogenedentales bacterium | reverse complement strand
GTGGCTGGTTTATGCGCTCGATGTACGCACGGGCAAGACAATGTGGATGAAACAAGTTCACGAAGGGAAACCGGCGCAAGGCATTCATATCAAGAACAGTTTCGCGTCGGAAACTCCCGTCACCGACGGCGAACGTCTTTACGCGTACTTCGGGAACGTGGGCATCTTCTGCTTCAATCTCGACGGTGAGTTGCTCTGGGAGAAACGCTTAACGCCGCAACCGATGCGCAACAATTGGGGCTTCGCGTCGTCGCCCGCACAAGAGGAGCACAGGCTCTACGTCGTCAACGACAACGACGGCGAGTCCTATCTGCTCGCACTCGATAAGAAGACGGGTGAAGAAGATTGGCGCGTCGCGCGCGACGAAGGCAGCAATTGGGCGACGCCTTACGTGTGGCAGCACGATGCCGGCAGCGAAATCGTCGTGCCCGGTACCGACATGGTCCGCTCCTACAGCGTCGAAGGCGAATTGCTCTGGTCGCTCAGCGGCATGTCATCGATCACCATCGCCACGCCCTACGAATACAACGGGCTCCTCTACGTTAGCTCCGGCTACGTGGGCGATCGCGAGTGGCGGCCCATCTACGCAATCCGGCCCGGCGCCCGCGGCGACATCAGCCTCGAAGACGGCGAAAACTCGAACGAGTCGATCGTATGGTGTCAACGCCTGGCCGCGCCCTACAACCCTTCGACGATTGCGTACGACGGTCTCGTCTACGTGATTTACGATCGCGGCGGATTCGCGGCATTCGACGCGGCGACCGGCGAGCAGGTATACGAACCACAACGCATTCCCGACGGCGGAGAATTTACGACATCACCCTGGGCCAACAAAGGAAAAATCTTCTGCCTCAACGAGGACGGTGTGACGTTCGTGCTCAAAGCAGGCCGGACCTTCGAAGTGCTCCACTCCAATCCCCTATCCGAAGGCGATATGGGGATGGCCACACCGGCAATCGCAGGGGATCGCCTGCTATTACGAACGTCGGGCCGGTTGTACTCGATACGAGACGCCGCCGCCGCGAATTAGCGACGTACACCCATCGTGGAGCAGAAGGGGAATTGTTTGCCTTCTGGCGTCAGCCCGACGGCGACCGCACCAACAGCTCCGCGGGCCCGAGCACTGCGTACGCCCGAATGGCGAAATCGAGCGCGGAGAAACTCCGGGCCGCGGGGTCGATGTCGGCATTCGTCACCGGCTGCCAGCCATGATCGAGGTCATACGTGTAGAGTTGCAGTTTCTGAATGTTCTCGCTCGCGCAGACACCGGCCTGCACTTGCATCGACACGGCAACTCTTCCGGGTACGAGCATCGATTCGTATTCAATCGAGAAGATGCGCGTGAACGCGGCGAGGCCGCCGGGCAACGGCGCGGGTGGATCGCTCAGTACCTGCACTTGCGCGCGGATAGTCTTCTCGGTCTTGACGTGAAACAGCGCGCCGGGCACGGGCGGCCGCAGCGCGAAGTTCGTCCCGATTTGCATGGGGGAGGCCAGCGCGTTGTCGGGCACGAGGAATAGCGTGTGGCGCGGTTTGTAGCGCTTGTCGACGAGTTCGCTGAGCGGCGCCGAACTCCATCGCACGCGCGCTTTCTTCTCCGGTTCGGGCGCGGCGGATGCCACCTCGGTTCGCTCTTCAGTTGCCGTTGGCGACGGCGCGACGGCAGATTCGGCCGTGGTTGGAACGTCGGATTGCGGCAGCGGATTCGATGCGACCCACGTGGGCGCGGTTGACGGCGCTTCCTGCACGGGTGCGAGTGCTGCCGGTGCGGGCGTTGGTTGCGGTGTGGCGATCGCGTCTACCGGTGCGGAGGTCTCCATCGGCGCGGACGAAACTTCGATTTCCCCGCTCGGCTCTTGCGGCCGATCGTGAAGCGGGGTGTATCCGCGCGGGAGCGGGACAATCGGCCGGGGCGCGATCGGCGGTGCGCTCGTTTCCGCGGCGAGCATCACCGGCGACCGGCGCAGGCGTGCGGGTCCGAGGACTGCCGTATGCGATGTACCGTCGAGCCGCCCCGTAAACGTTCGCGTTGCCAAGTCTAGCCGCTGCTCTCCGAGCGGCATCCACCCGGCAGACTCGTGGTATGAATAGATTGCGAGCTCACCGAGATTTCCCTGCGCGCAAAGCGATTCCGCGATCGTGAACTCGACGATGACTTCGGCGGCTGCATTGTTCGGCTCAACGACCGGTGCGATGAGCCGCGTGAATGCCGCGAAGGCCGGCGGAATCGCGCCATCGTGCTCGTCGGCGCTTTCTACGCGCGCGTGCACCGGTTGCTGCGCGCGAATCCGCACGGCCGCCGCTCCATCGGCCGGACGGAATACGATGCGCGATCCCCAAGCCTTCGTCGCCGCGCGCTCGACGGATTCCTCGCTAAAGTGAACGGGCTTCATCCGCCGATCGGCAAACAGTTCGAGCTGGTCGCGAAAGTGCCGCGAATCCGCCCGTTCCGAGGTGCCGAACGGTACGATGCTCATCGATTCGGGCGTCGTGCTGAATTTGACCGCCATGGCGAATCCGTAGCCGTAATTCACTGGCCACCGGTCGCCCTCGAATGCGGCCTGCCCGGTCACGAGAATCGGCTCGCCCGCCGCGCCACCGCTCATCGGCACGGAACTTTGCCCGCGCGAAACGGAATGCACCTCGCCCCATGGCACGTTGATCGTCTGAAACGAGTTGCGCACCCGCGTGACCGCTTCGGACAACGCACGCAGCGCAAATTCCTTCAGCGCGGGATGATCCTCCTGCAACACGCGATAGGCATCGGCATCACTCCGCAGCGGAACGGGACACTGCTCCTTGAATGTCAGCCACCATGCGTTGAATATCGTCATGGCGATGCTCGACTCGTCGGCCACGTGATTCCAATCGCGCAACGCATCCAACGCCGCGGGCATATCGGGGTGGCCGCTGTCGATTAGCTCGGGCATTTCCTCGGCGAGTTTCAGTAGATATGGCACGACGTCGACTGCGAACGGCGCGAGCGGATCGAAGATCATCGCCTGCATGTCCTCGAAACTCCGCGGACCCTGCCCGAGCAACTGGCGCACGCGCCGCGCGCGATAGCTGTCCTCATCGCGCGCGAGCCACTGCAGGCCCTCGACGTTCCAATCCGGCGTGTCGCCCGATGCGCGCCACGGCGGGGAACCGCAGGCCTGGATGAATCCTGAAACGGGATTGGCCTGAAATGGGAGGTAGGCCGGCGGAATTATTTCGCCCCACTGGAACGAACTATCGACCGCGGAAACGGGCGCATCCCACGGTGAGACTTCCGAATTCGCCAGCGGATTCTGCGGCTGCGCGCGAGGAAACGATTGTTTCTGTCCGACTTTTGCGTTGTACAAGTAAAACAGGTTGCCTTCCTTATCCGCGTAGACGACGTGGAAACACGGCAACTGGTGCATCGTCAATGCCGCTTGGAAGGCCTCGAGCGATTCCGATTCCGCCATCGCCAGGAGCTGCCGGATCGCGCCAAACTCGCCGTAGCCCCCGACGCGATACGCCAAGGGCCGGCCCGACCAGTGCGCGACGACGGGGCCGTACGCCGAGAGCTGTCGAAGCACGCGGCGCTCCTCGAAACCCGCGGCCGTGCGCACGTAATACGGACGCGATTCGGCAATGGTCTTCATCGTGTACAGGGTTTCGGAGGCCTGCCGCAGGTCCATGACGGAATTCGGTTCGCGGCGCATGGTGGGCTTCGACTCGACGAACACATCCGCGAAGTCGGCCTGGTTTGGCGTCAGTGCCCAACCGAGATGTCGATTGTGACCAACGAGCAGCACGGGCAAACCAAACAGCGTCGCGCCCGTCATATTTACGCCTGCGACGATCAGGTGCGCCTCATACCACTGGAACACGTCGTTGTAGGCGGTGTGCGGATTGATGACCAACATCGCCTCGTCCGTCGTCGAGTGGCTGGGGGAGACGGCCCACGCGTTCCCCGAGGCGGTCCCCATGGGGCGGCGCGCCATTTTGTCGTAGTCGAACGGGGCCTGGCTCATCAAGTAGTAGTGCATGAAGGCGAGCACGTCGGTCGGTTGCACGCCTTCCGCCCATTCCGGAGCGTCCGCTGCATTCAGCACGAGCCAATGATTGACCCCTAACGCGAATCCCTCGCAGAGGTCGCGCGTGGCGAAGTCGGCGCTCGCATACGCCTGCCGCGCCAAATCGCCGTGGCCCATCATCAGCGCAAATTCGTCCGCGCCGGCGTAGGCCTCGCCGTAGACCTCCGCCATGCGCCCGTTCGCCGCGCGGTATGCGAGCAGCATGGTATCAAGGTGATCGTCCGCCTGCGCGTACCCGAACGCGAAGGCCATCGCACGGAGATTATCGGCGAAGATGTGGGGGACACCCCACTCATCGCGGTAGAGGGTGGCTTGCGACCAGAGTACGGCGGGGTCGTTGGGGTCCTGTGCACTCGCGGGGCGAGAAGGGACGAACGGGCAGAAGAAGAGAGCGGCTAGGAGAAAAGCTCGAAACACAAGGCCAACCCCGTCAACAAATTACCCGCGTGGCGGTGACATTAGAGCAGAAACGGCTGCGGTACACAACAACTCCACGCATGCGTGGCGTCTGGATATCGAACCACTGCAACCGGTAGCCACTTGCCAGGTTCGGAAGGAGTCGCTGGGTCATCAATGTATTCCGCGCACTGCCGCGCTTCCGCGAAGGTTTCAATGAGCCCGAACTGATTCGCCGTCACACCAAACCGATCTCTGACTTTCGCGTCGTGCCCACCGCAATACCAGGAATGATTCGGGACAACAAAATCGAACTCGATGACGTCATATCCCAGTCTTTCGCCGCCACCCGCCAAAGGGCGGCGCTCCCGGGCGAATTCCATGGACGAGTTTTCGCCACATCCAGCGGGGAGTGCGCTACGAGCATCATCCGCGACAATCATGAGTTGGTCCCAGTTCGTCTGATGAACGCCGAAACCGATCAGAAGACGACCTGGCACAGGCTCCAGGAATTCTGAAATGAAGGCGCGGGCCGCGACGACCGTGCGGAATGTGTCAGGGAATCCGAAGTCTGGGTTTGAGCGCGAATTCCAGTCGCGCACTGCGGTGCGCGAATCACCTCGTACGCCGAAAGATTGCACGATCTCATCGTGCAGACCCTGTTCCTCAAAACACCATGCGTCCGGACAACTTTGGTTAGCGAGGCAGGGGCTAATAGACACAAAGGTCTCGCGGCCCCGCGTAGACCACCACTCCTCCGAATATCCAGGCGGCTCGACGAAGCGCGTGATGCGATACCCGAGCGAAATAAACTCTTCTACTTTCGGCTCCATCCAAGTAGATCGTTACGCGTGACTTGATTTACCTTGCAGCGCTTCCAAAGTATCCATGCTTTTCCGGAAGTGTCCGAGTCCCCACATCAACATGATCGCGGCGACAATGGTCGCAACCGTGCTGGTCAAGAGCAGCGAGTACCGCAGCATGGACTCGTCCTTGAACAAATAATCCGTGCACCATGCAACTGCCGTTGGCCCAATGCCAAGTCCAATCAGGTTGACTACGAATAGGTAAATGGCGGATGCCTGACCGCGCATTTGATTGGGCATCATTTCCTGGATTGCGGCCGGCCCGACGCCGAAGGGCATCGCCAAGAGGAATGCGGCGGGACACATCAGCGCGAATGCCATCCATGCCTCAGGCATGATCGGGAAGAGCAAGCCAAGAGGGATGTGCAGCACGGCGGCAATCATCGCGGCGCGCATCTTAGAATCGCGGTATCCCTTCGCGGCGAGTTTGCCGGCAAGATATCCGCCGTAGATGATGCCGCTGGTCCCAAAGAGGATGACGGCGGTGCCATACATTTTCCCGGTGAATCCGGGGTCCCACGCGTAGGTCCTCACATAAAAGGTGGGAATCCACGCCGCGGAGCCGTAGCCGATAAATGACATCAGCGAGAAGCCAAGGTTGTGGCAGAGGAAGGTCATCCGGTTTTTCTTGATGTAGTCGACGACTTCCCGAATCGGAACCCCCGCGCCTTGTTTCGCTTTAAGTACGCCGCGGCGCAATGGCTCGCGCACGGTGAAGAGCGCGAACGTGAAAAGGAGTCCGGGTAAACCGATGATGAAGAAGACGAGCTGCCAGGGCCTGACTTCGCCGATAATTGGAAAGGACGAAATCTCGGCTGTCGAGGCGTAAGTGACCACGAAACCGCCGAGCAGAAACGCCATACCGGAACCGATATAGATTCCCGCGCCGTATACGCTCATCGCCAGCGCGATGCGGCCGGGGCGGAAATAGTCCGTAATAAGTGAGTATGCGGAAGGCGAAAGCGTTGCTTCGCCGACACCGACGCCGATGCGGAACATCAACAATTGCACATAGGTTTTTGCGATGCCGCAGCCCGCGGACATGAGGCTCCAAACCGCTAGCCCGATCGCGATGATGGCGCGGCGGCTTTTCGAGTCCGCGAGGCGTCCCATCGGAATGCCAAAGACGGTGTAAAAGAGCGCGAAGCTAAAGCCCATCAGGTAACTCATTTGGCTGTCGGTGACGCCCAAATCGGCCTTAATCGGTCCCACCAACAGCGAAAGAATTTGCCGATCGATGAACGAGAACACGTACACGATCATCAAGATGACGACGACGTACCACGCGTAGTTTTCTGGGGGGTACGGCTCGTCCTGATGTTGAGGCGCCGCCGCCGCGTGTACGTGTTTCTCATCGACCGCCATCGAGACGTTCTCCTTCTCTGCCCACCCCGGCAATGTCCGCCGCCCACGCGCGGAATCGCTAGAGTGCTTTTTTTTCAAGGAGAATGCAAGTATTGCGTGAAATGACGGTTAGGCGATGTGGAGTCGAACATGAAAACAAAACGCCCCGCTACAGCGAGGCCGCGGCGGGGCGAAAGGATACGTTGGAAAAGGAGTTTAGAGGTCGCCCAATCCTTCAAACACGAGTTGGAACGCCACTTCTTTTTTCTCGCCATTGACGTCCACCGGCAGTTTCATGGCTAGCACCTGCCATTCCCGTTTGCCCTCGCCGCTAAGGTCGAGGCGAGGATATTCCGTCGCGTCGTCTTCGTCGGCCTGCATGTACAGGATTGGGGGATGTTCGGCAATCGTACCTTCGCGGCTGGTGTCTATCATCTCCTCGTGATCGGGGAAAGCGGCCAGGCCTTTGTCGCGGTCGGCGAAGATAAGAATCGCGAAGGTATTCGTCGGCGCGGTGCCCATGTGGTCGCCGTCTTGCGGCTGTGTGCCCATGCGCATCGTGTAGGTGCCTGGGTCCAGCGGGTCCTCGCGGAAGTCGATGTTACGCTCCTCGCCGTGGACGATAGCGGCCCCAAGCAGGCTCACGGGAACGATGCCGTCGAGGCGCTTGTGCTTGTCTTCCGGGATCGATGCGGCCTTGAGTTCTTTGGCAAACCAGAATTCGAAGCGGACGCCGTCGGGGCCTGATATGCGGTAGGCCTTGGGCGCGATCTCGGCGCGGATTTCCGCGGCGACCTCAGCCGGCGGCTCGAGGTCCGCGGTTTCGAGTTTGTAGTCGCCGTTTTCTTTCAACAGGGCGTACTCGCCGTTTTCCGCCGCGCCGAACTGGAAGGGGAGCAGCAGGAGTGCTGCAAACAATGGTAGGAACGCGCTTTTCATGCCTCTACAAACTCCATTTGCTA
>JBGTJY010000702.1:0-7101 GCA_041744855.1 Candidatus Hydrogenedentales bacterium | reverse complement strand
TTGCGGAAACTATCGTGTCGTGCAGTGACGGGTTGGAGGTAGTCCTGAGTACGAGCCGATGTTCGTGGATCACGCGGTATTGATGATATTCGCGTTCCGAAACACTGCTATCGGGCATCCATGCGAAACGGCGTTCGCCTGTCCCGGCTGGCCTTTTGCGTCGCCGAAGGAGGCGCCCATGTAATAGGTCTGCGCGCCGCCGAGCAGGCTCAATGAATTCCAGAATTCCGGGGTGCGCATCACATACGCCACGTCGCGCAGCATGCGATGTTTCTTGCCGTTTTTGATCTCCCAAAAGACCTGGCCCGCGAACTGCGCGTTGTAGCGTTGTTGATCGATCGAGTACGAACCGCGTCCCTCGACCATCACGCCGCGATCCACCGCGCCGATCACGTCGTCTTCGGATAAGTCTTTGTCGCCCGGCATCAGGCTGACGTTCGGCATGCGCTGAAACGGCATGCTCGACCAATCCTCGCCATACGCGCAACCGTGACTCCGGGTGATGCCGGTTTGCGGCGCGATCCACGCCGCCTGTTCTCGCGTCGTTTGATAGTCGACGAACATGCCGTCGCGAATGATGTGCCACTGTTCCGCGGGCACGCCCTCGTCGTCCCAGCCAACGGTCGCGCAACCGCCAACTTCGGTGCGATTCCCCACAAATTGCATGAACTCGGGCCCGAGCCGCGTCTTGTTCAGCACGGCCTCCGGCGGCGCGAGAAACGACGTGCCCGCATAATTCGCCTCGTAGCCCAGCGCGCGGTCGAGTTCCGTGGGATGCCCGATGCTCTCGTGAATCGTCAGCCACAAGTTCGACGGATGCAGCACCAAGTCCCACGTCCCCGGTTCCACGCCGGGCGCGGATAATTTCATCACCGCCTGTTCCGCCCACATCGGCGCGCGCGCGGGCAGGTCGAGCGACTCGACGTACTCCCAGCCGCGTCCCGCCGGCTCCACATCGGCCTCGCGCGATTGAAAGTCCCGGCCGTCGGAAGATACGGCGAACACGGTCGCGCTCGGGCTGATACGAATGAAGGTCTGATCGATAAACGAACCTTCCGACGTCCCGATCAGACGACGTTCCTTCACCGAGAGGATGCTGCTCGAGCAAAACCGCGCGCCCTTCGCTTGAAGCGCGGCGGTGTTCGTCGCGAAGAGCAACGCGGCCTTCTGCTCGATCGGCACATCGAACGGATCGATCGTGTGCGGCGTCACCCACGACACATCGCGAAAGGTCTCGACCGGCGCAAGCGTGATGCGTGATCGCGCGACGCGATCGTTTGCCTTCGCGATCGCCGCGGCCTCGCGGGCCGTCTTCGAGACGGATTCCGGGCTAAGGTCTCGCGTCGCTGCGAATCCCCACGAACCGCCGGAGAGCGCGCGAATGCCGATGCCATAAGAGTTCGTGCTGGCGACGCCGGTGATGCGTTGTTCGCGCGCGGAGACCGATTCGAACCAATGCTCGCTGATGCGCACGTCGGCGTAGTCCGCACCGGCGCGATCGGCTTCGTCCAGCGCGAGGAGGACGAGGCTTTTTTCATCGGTCGCAGTGTTGCTGATGCGGGGGAGGTGGCTGCAGCCCACGCCCGCGAGCGCCAATCCCGCCGCCGAAACACGGAGGAAATTTCGACGATCAATAGGCGAAGCAACGGGATTCCACGCGAGATTCTTGGCGATAGGTAGTGCGATGCTGGGTTTCATGTGGTTGGCTCCATGATGCGGGGCATTCTACGCCGATTGAACCACAGGGAGCACGGGGCGAATTTGCAACGAAGGAGAATGTAATCAGAGTGAGTCACGCTTGAAACCTAGTCAGGAGCGAGAAAGGATCACCACACGACGTCATTCCTGCGCAGCAGGAATCTCCCACTTGTCCACGACGCTCTGAATATAGGGAGAGATTCCTGCCTCCGCAGGAATGACTTGAGACCGACGACGCCGCGTTCGAAAACTGATCTAGCGCGCGCCTTTTCCGGTGAGGACGACGCGAACCGTTGCGAGGAGGATTCGGAGATCGGTGAGGAGGCCGATGCTGTTGATGTAGATGAGATCGTATCGGAGTTTTTGTTCGGCGCTGGTGTCGTATCGGCCGTGGATTTGGGCGAGGCCGGTCAGGCCCGGGCGAACAGTGAGGCGTTGGGCGTAGAGAGGGAATTCGCGGTCGTATTCGTCGTGGAAGGTCGGCCGTTCGGGTCGGGGGCCGACGAGGCTCATGTCGCCGCGCAGGACGTTCCACAATTGCGGCAACTCGTCCATGCGCGATTTGCGAAGCCAGCGACCGAACGGCGTGATGCGGGCGTCGTCTTCGGTGGCGCGAATGGGGCCCGAGGCGTCCTCAGCGCCATCGACCATCGTGCGAAGTTTCAACAGTACAAATCGCTCACCGCGCAGGCCGACGCGCTCCTGCCGGTATACCGCCGCGGCGCCGACGAGGAGTTGCGCCAGCAGTATCGCAACGATGACAAAGGGGAGCGCCAAGACGGCTGCCGCGACGTCCATGGCGCGTTTTACGAATCGGTAACGCGCGAACGAAATCGGCGCGCCAAGTGGGACGAGCGGGACACCCGCGATGTTCGTGACGTTCGTCGCGCCGAGCAAGGAGAGGCCCGTGCTCGGATGCAAATACATTTCCATTCGCGAGAGCTCGCAGTTTCGCACGATGTCGCGAAGGGAATCGGGCGGCAGGTCCGATTCAACGAGGACGACTTGTTCGACGCTGGCGAATTCCTGGCCGTTGGTTGCGGTCGATTCAATTTCGAGGAGCGCGGGACCGTACAGTTTCATCTCGCGCTCGAGCGCCGCGCATGCGTCCGGCGGGCCAATCAGGCGCGTGCGTACGCTCACGCCGCGCCAGCGGAGCCAACGGAGCACCGCGCCGCGGGAGCATAGATACCAGAGCGTCAGCAGGATGAAATCGATGACCGCGACGGCGCGGGAGAATTCGATCGCCGGATCGAAATAAACCTTCGCGGCCAGCAACGAGAAGTAGGTAGCGATCACCGCGAGCAGCGCGGTGCCCGCGCCGCCGAATCCGTGATCGCCGAGCGTCAGGCGATGTCGAAAATCGTTCGCGCCAGAAAGGACGCCGACGATGACGCGCAACACCGCGATGTAGGGAAGAAAAGTCAGGAACGCATCGACGTGGCGAATCGGCGGCGCGAACCCGTAGCGAATCATCATCGCAGCCGCCATCGCTGAAGGCGTCACAATGAGATCCGCGAGGAGAAGTACCAATCCCGCGCGGCGACGGGCGGCATGGCGCGCGCCCAGGCGCGCCGGAGTATCGAGATTGTGTCTGTTGCGAACCGTCGCGTTGTTCGGTTCGCGCGCTTTCATTCCTCGACGGGAACACCGAACACGCGGATATCCTCGACGTACATCGGCCCGCCGTCCGCTCCTGGCGACTGAAAGTAGAACTTGATGCGCGAGGCGCGCACCGGTTCGAAATCGGCGATCAGCGCGCCTGGTTTCACGTCGCCTTGGGCAGGCATTTCAGCGGCACGGCTCAGCTCGATCGCAGGGCTCGTGTCCAGTTCGGTGCCGTCGTCCATCACAATCTTCGCGTAGAAAGCGGAAACGCCGTGACGCTCCGTGAACGCTTGCACCGCGACGCGATGAATGATGGCCAGGGCCGGCAGTTGCACTTCGACCCAACCCGGCGCCGCGGCGCACCAATACTGCGCTGCGGGCCCTCCCTCGGCAGGCGCCGACTTCGCGACCCAAGGCGCTTCCTTCGATCCGTTCGGTTGTCGACTCTCAGACACGAGCACGTTTTTCGCCGCCTGTTCCATGGCAAATCGAGCGACATCGGTCGACGCTGACTCGACGCGCGCACGCTCGTCGGCTGTCGCAAATTCTAGACTCGATGAAGGCGCGCCCGCGCGGTGGCCGAGAATTCGGATGCTGTGAAAGTAGCTACGTGCATCGCGCACGTTCACAAAATTCAGCCGCACTTTGTGCGCGAGTTTGGGATGAAACTCCACGGAAAAAGGCAAGCCCGCCGCGCTCCGCTTGAGTTGCTCGGGCTCGGACACCATTAAATCCACGGAAGGAGACGGTGATACTTCGGACCCGTCCTCGTCGATCAACGCCGCTGTCAAGCGAAACCCGCCGCCTTTACCAAAAAACGGCGTGACGATGATCTCGCTCACATAACACGGCCCACCGAGATCGACCGTCACGGACGCGGGCAACACCGCGCACCAATAGGGTGTGTTTCGCGCATCGAATTGGCGGGCCGCGGCGCCGCCATCGAGGAATTCCGTCGAGGCGAAATGCTTTAGCGGCGCGCCCTTGATCCAGGGCAGATCGCCGCGGCCATTGGGGAAGTCGTCGGACGAAACGGATACGCGCTGACGCACGTCGTCGCCAGTAAAAAGCGCCAGGTCAATCGGGCGCGCATCGAGGAGACTCGGCGTTTTCGTAACCACCTCGCCAGCGGGAACGGGTGCCGAACGAGGCGACAGCGCAGTCTCCGTTTCAGCGGGGCCGTCGCACGCGATCGATACCGCGGAAAGGGCCAAAGCCAAGGCGAGCCGGAGAGAATTCGGCACGCGACAGAAGAAGCGTCTCAGCGGAGAGGTGTGGGTTGAGTGAGGCATGCAGCTCGGCGATCACATGGAAGTGTACGGGTCGCGCCGATCGCGGCCGGCGCCTCCTAATCGAACGGCCCGTACTACCGTGCCGTTGACATTCGAGCGACCTCCACTCAATCCGGTTGGTTCGTTTGGCGAAGGGGTCAATGCACGCCGATTGTAGCAGCGGCTCGTTCACCGCTCCAAACACAGCGATGCAAACGTGCCGGAGCGCGTGTCAGCTCGATCCAATCATCGCGGCGGTAGCGCGTTCGAGCGTCGCATAACTGTAGTGGCAGGCCTGTTTGACGGCGGTCTCCGCATCGAGCCCTGCGCCAATCGCCGCGAGAATCTCCGCTAGCCTGCGAACGCCAAAATGCTTCTTGAGTACCGTCACCGTGGCGTGCGACTGCCGATACGCCAGCTTGAGCTCTTCGACCCCGAGCGCTGAGAGCTGGCTTTCGCTGATATCCGCCAGAGAAAACAGCAAATTCTGGCGAGCGGCGTTGCGGAGAAACTCGACGTCGTAGCTTTCCAGATCGTGCGAGAGCGTCTCGGCCAACCCTTCGTTCAACCACCACGGCACGTTTTCTTTGGCGAGATGGCGCACGACAACGTGAACGTATTCGTGCACGATGCGGCGCCGCAGTTCCTCGAGCTCGAGGGGCGCCCCATCCTTTTTGATCGCGGGCACGCGAATCTTAGTGCCGTCGTAAAGCCCGCCAATGTGTTCGCCCATCTGCGTCGTCTCGGAAAATTCCTCGGCGCGGTAGAGCGTCACCTGAATGGGACCGGGAGGGTAGACGCCGCCGAGTTGTCGTCCAATCTCGCGATACGCGTCCTCGAGCATCCGCAACACATTGCGTGCGTTCGCCCATTGCACGTCCTTGTTGTACGTGATGCGGAAGTTACGCGAACTTAGGTCTTGGAAATTATATTCGACGCGTTCCTGGCGATACGCCGTTTCCATGCGCTCGGCGAGACCCTCGCGTTTCGGGTCCACTTGCTCGACCCATTCCCATTGAATCAGCGCCGAACTCGCATCGTTGTCGCGGTAGTAGGCCTCGCCGAGGAGAAAGTGCGCATCGACGTCGCCTGGATTCAGTTCGATCGCCTCTTCCAGACGGAAAATGGCTTCGCTAATAAGGCTTTCGCGCATGTAGTAACTGCCAAGTTGTGCGAGCGCCTTGCCGTTTTTCGGATCGACATCGATCGCCGCGAGCATATACTCGATCGCGTCGGCAACCGCATTCGCCTGCGCGAGACGATTCGCCTCGGCTTGATACGCGTTCGCGAGATTGCGCTGGATCGTGCCGTTCTCCGGCGCAAGCGCGTGGGCCTTGTCGAACGCCGTAATCGCGTCAACCCAGTTGCCCGCGTTGTACCGTTCGAACCCGAGCGCGTTGTATTCCGCGGCGGTCTGCGCGAATGCGATGTCGTGAAACGCAAGCCTGTGAAACGCGACGGAGACGAGTGCCAGTATTTGGAGACTTCGACGCATGGTTACGAATTCGGAAGAATGGCGATCGCTTCGACTTCCACCTGGAAATCGCGTGGCAGACGGCCGGCTTGAATGCAACTGCGCGCGGGCGGATTCTCCGGGAAATACTCCTTATAGATGGCATTGAACTCCGCGAACTTGTCCATATCGGCAAGAAACGCGAGTACTTTTACAACCTGATCGAGACTCGATCCCGCGCCTTCAACCACGCGCTTGACGTTGTCGAGCGTAAGCCGGGTCTCCTGCTCGAACGTAGCGCCGGTCAGCGGCGTGCCATCCGGTTTCATAGGCACTTGACCAGAAACGAAGAGAAGGTTTCCGGCGCTGACGGCAGTGGAATAGGGCGCCATAGGTTTGGGCATGCCGGGGACGGTCAAGCACTTTTTTTTCACAATAGGTTCCTTCCTTGATCAACCATTGAAAGATTGACTCGCCCTCAATACGCGATGACTATCGAGTTCCCAGCGCGGAGTCGAGATCTCGAGCACAGTGCAAGACTCTGACGATCCATAGCGTCGAAGCATTGTGTCTGTAGAAGATGGCGTACCCCCGTGTGAAATGATGGAACAGCGGATTGCGTCCGGGTCGAAATGGGCTTCCGATCATTGGAAAGCTGCGTAGCGTTTCTATGGAGTCGTGAATGTCCTCGAGCAACTCGTCGGCCGCGCGAGAGTTATCTCGCTTGACGTACTCCCAAATCGAGTTGAGGTCTTTGACGGCCCGACGCGCGTATTCAATTTGCCGCACTATCGATCTGCAACGTCCGCTGGATCGTCTTCGCCTGTGTACCCGCGTTTTATCTTCTCAAAAAACTCACGATTGTCGTCAACGTCTACCACTCGCCCTTCTTCTATGTCTCTGAGGCCTTCGTCTACGAGATCCCATATTTCTTTGAGACGAACTGCACGCTCCCGATCTTGTTGTTCCAGCAGACGAAGCGCGGCTCGTACGACTTCGCTTGCAGAGGTATACAATCCGGAAGCGACTTTGTCTTGGACGAGCTGTTCCAGTTGCGGCGTGAGGGATACG
>JBGTJY010000701.1:0-9727 GCA_041744855.1 Candidatus Hydrogenedentales bacterium | reverse complement strand
CGCCTCGCCTACGCCACCAGCATCCTCGAATTCATGGAAGCCGAGCTAAGCGGCAAAGGCATCGAAATCGACTCCTCAGGATTCGTAGGCCGCCGCAAACCCATCGAAGAATGGCTCGCCGGCGCGGGAATGGAATCCCTCGCGCTCGTAATGGGCAAAGCGAAAACGCAAGAAGAAGTTTTCTGGGGCCTCTGCCAAACCTTCCCCGGCAACAACGACTTCATCCTCTACTTCCCGGAAGGCAAACCAGAAATGAAACTCGCTGACTGGCTCAAGGCGAATCACCCCGAAACGCAACAACTATTCGCTGCCAACCAGCGATAGAGGACCGAGCGTTCTCACAGAGCGACTGCCTCGTCAAGGATTCTCGCACGATAGAGTTCTTTGAGCCCTTTCGTTGTCCCGATTTCGACCTTGCGGTCGAGAAGCGTTTCCAGCTCGATCACCAGCGCCGCGTGATCGAGAAGGCTCCGCCCCGGCTCAAAATCGAGAAGCAAATCGACGTCGCTCTCTAGCTTAGCTTCGCCACGCGCAAAGGAGCCGAATACCCGCACATTGGCCGCGCCATGTTTGGCCGCGATGCGTAAGATGGCGTCGCGCTGAGCGCGCAGAGTTTCGACCGTATTCATGGCTTCCCATTCTAAAACATTTCATTAGCACGATGTTGATGTCTCGAAATCATGAGATTCGTACGCCGACTACTCATCCCTTCCTTCGCGATCAGCAGGCGCGGACATGGAACCCCTTGCGCGCGCTCGCCGGGCGTTGCACCCCGTCGCTCACTTCCGAATCACATACGTCCGCGCGAGCCGATCAACAACACTGCGGCGTGCAACAATAGTGTCTATCAGCGCGCAGGCGTACGCAATCGCTAAACCAATCAACATCACGGTAACTTCCTCGACCAAAGTACCAATTTGATGACCATCTCTAAAATACGAGAATGCGAATGGCAAGTACATCTTTATACTGCCGTCAATATACAACGCGTAAACCATTGCAATTGCACTATAAGCCACGCCGAATAAACCTAAAAACATCGCCGTTCCGCATGCACCGCGCAGAAGGCAACGCAGTCTCGAAACCCGAATACCCCGCTCATTAACCAACGCCAGTCCGAAGAAAAAAAATGTAAGTCCGCCGCGGAAAAGAAAGCTCATCAGTGGCAATACCAGCGCGTAGCCTACTGCGAAAGTAATGAACGCGTTGGTGGTTTCGCCACGGGGCGTCAGGCCATCGTACGGGCGCCTTAGCTTGGGGTTATAGTCCAGCAACCAGGACCGTGCCTGCTCGATTCGCATTTCTGCTCGCAACGGCTCCGTCTCATGTAACTCTAGCAACAATTTCAAGTAATCCTCATGAACCGTGAAATTAAACCATTCACTATCGAGCAACTTTTCGGAACTGCCTCGCACAAAAAGCCGTAACTCTCGATCGTAGTCTTCGTAACCCTCCCACGTCTCCGGATAGGTCGCGATCTGGTCTAGGTCTTCGAGTGCGCCCAAGACAAGATTAAAGTCGGGAAAAACCCCGATCATCTTCTCGTATTCAATCTTCTCCGCGACATAAAGACTCGACGCAATAAAGGCGGGGAAAATTAAAGTCGCCATAGTGAATCGCGCGCCGGCTCGAAACCGTGATACGTTCGTTCGCGCATCCTGCGCCCTATCGGGCGCGCCGCGGACGGTCGCATCGCCGTCGAGGGGGCGATGAGAGGAGTCCGCCGAGTGTTCATCCTCGTCTCTCATGCGTCGTGATGAGTCTTCCATGGATTCGTGTCTGAGAAGAGGGCCCGCCGCCAGAAACGCTATCGTAGTCTATCCGTTCGCAGTCTAACCAAGCGACGTTCGGGTGGTCTAGCGGATCCGACCCATTACTCAACGTTCAGCCCCTTTTTGAACAGCGCGATCTTCGCAAGACATAATTCCCGCTCGCTTTCCCAATCCTCGCCGAATCTCGTTTCCCCGTGCCGACCTTCCGCCACGCCACGCTCCAAGTCCTCGCGATCCCCAATGTCCGCTATTTCGTCGCGAGCCGTTTCTTCTCCGCGGTCTCGTTCACGCTGATTCGCGCGAGCGTCGCGTGGGACGTCTTCGCGACGACCAAGTCCGCGTTCTTCCTCGGCCTCATTGGCCTGATCCAATTCCTGCCGGTAATCCCGCTCAACCTCATCGGCGGCGCGGTCGCGGACACCTACGATCGCCGCCGCATCATTTTCCTCGCGCAATCCGCGGCAATGGTCTGTTCCGTAGTGCTTGCCTTCGTCGCGTGGCAGGACGATTCCCACGTCGTCATCGTCTACACGATGGTGTTCATGCTCAGCGTCGTCGCCGCGTTCGAAACCCCCGCGCGCACCTCGCTGATGCCCAACCTCGTCGCGCGCGAACAATTCGTCGTCGCCGTCGCGCTGCATTCCTCGGTCACCAACATCGCCTGGGTGACCGGCCCCGTGCTCGCGGGATTCCTCATCGCGGCCTACGGCGTGCCCGCGGCCTACACAGCGAACGTCGTGCTCATCGCGCTCGCGTTCGTCATCATGCATTTCGTCAATCCGCCGCGGCACGATCGCGGCGCGCGCAAGGTCAGCGTGCACGCCATTCTCGAAGGACTCCGCTTTGTCCGCCAACGCAGCGTGATTCTCGCCGCGATGACGCTCGACATGTTCGCCGTCATTTTCGCCGGCGCAACGGCGATGCTCCCCATATACGCGGAACAAATTCTGAACGTCGGCCCGCGCGGCTACGGACTCCTCAGCGCCTCGCTCGAAATCGGCACAGTGCTCTCCGCGATTGCGCTCGTCATCCTGCCGCCCATCAAACGCCCCGGCCGCGCGCTGCTCTGGGCCGTCGGCATATTCGGCCTCGCCACGATTCTCTTCGGCCTCTCGCGATCGGTCCCGCTCTCCGTCGCCGCGTTCATGCTCGCCGGCATCGCCGACGAGGTCAGCGTCGTCGCCCGCTCGACGATCCTCCAACTCGCCACGCCAGACGAACTCCGCGGCCGCGTCAATTCCGTCAACATGATCTTCGTGAACGCCTCCAACCAACTCGGCGTGGCCCGATCCGGATTCCTCGCCGCAATAACCAGCGCAACATTCTCCGTAGTGTTCGGCGGCATCGCATGTCTCATCGCGCTCGGCGTTATCGGCGCCCAAACCCCCTCCCTCCGCAGATTCAACATCGACGACGAAACACACTAACCCGCGCCGACCCATTCATCACTCCCATTCCTCCCATTCTTCCCATCACTCCCATCGCACCCCAGAATTGCTCCCCAACCCACCAGAAGCCATAATATCCGCTTCACACCGCTAACCACCTAAGGAAGTCCGTCATGACCCCCGACGCCGCAACGCTCCACGCTCCCGCCAAACCAAAGCTGAACGACACGCCGACTTACGCGATAGACCTCTACGAACTCGATGAGGACTGGACTCCGGAACAAAAAGAAATCATCAGCCAAATTCGCAAATTCATCGATCGCGAAGTGCTGCCCGATATCAACGAATGCCACAACGAAGAGAAATTGCCCAAAGACATCATCAAGAAGATCGGTTCACTCGGCATCCTCGAGATGCTCGCGGACGGCTCGCTCGATCCTGTCACCTACGGCCTAGTCTGCCGCGAGTTCGAGCGCGGCAGCTCGGCATTGCGCAGCATCGTGAGCGTGCAAGGCTCGCTCGTTATCGGCTGCATTCGCGATTTCGCATCCGACGAACAAAAGGCACAATGGCTGCCCAAACTCGGCACGATGGAAGCGGTCGGTTGCTTCGGTCTCACCGAGCCGGATTTCGGCAGCAACCCCGCCGGCATGCGCACGACCGCGCGGAAGACCGCGGACGGGTACGTACTCAAGGGCAGCAAATGTTGGATCACGAACGGCACGCTCGCGCACGTTGCGATCGTCTGGGCGAAGCTCGACGACAAAGTGCACGGCTTCCTCGTGCCGACGAACACGCCCGGGTTCCAGCCGCAAGGTATCAAGGGCAAGTGGAGCTTCCGCACGTCGGACACCGCGATGTTCTACCTCGACGACGTGAAGGTGCCGGCGTCCGCACTGATGCCGAAAGCAACATCGCTAGGCTGTGCGATCAAGACGCTGAACAACGCGCGCTACGGAATTTGCTGGGGCGTCATCGGCGCGGCCCGCGGTTGCGTCGAAGAATGCCTCAACTACGTGAAAGAACGCATCCAGTTCGACGGCAAACCCCTAGCCAGTCACCAGCTCATCCAAAACAAACTCGCCTGGATGGCCGCGGAAATCACCCTGATGGAATGCCTGGCAAAACGCCTCGGTGAACTCAAAGCCCAACACCGCATCAAGCCCCACCAAGTCTCGCTCGCGAAAATGAACAACTGCCGCAAGGCCCTCGAAATCGCACGCACCTGCCGCGAACTCATGGGCGCAAACGGCATTCACACCGAATACCACATCGGCCGCCGCATGGTCGACCTCGAAACGGTAATCACCTACGAAGGCACCGAACACATCCACTCGCTCATCGTCGGACAAAACATGACGGGCATCGCGGCGTATTCGTGACGCTTGATTGAAGCCGATGAAGCCTACCGTCTATGTTGAGACCTCGGTCATCGGATATTTCGCATCTGATTTCAGCCGGGATTTACTGACGGCTGCGCATCAAGAATTTACTCGTAAATGGTGGCGAAGTTCACAAGATAGGTTTTCATTCGTTACGTCTGTAGTTGTGCTCGATGAAGCGGCGAGGGGAGATAAGGATCTTGCTCGCCGGCGTCTCGAAATCGTGAAACCATTGGTGATGTTGCCGGTTAGTCCTGAAGCGATTGAACTCTCACATCAACTTCTTGAGTCTGCGGCCATCCCGCAAAAAGAGGATCAAGACGCCTTACACTTGGCAATCGCGGCAACTAACGGCATCGAGTATCTGGTAACATGGAACTGTAAACACCTTGCGAACGCCAGCATGCGCATGAGAATAGAGAATGTGTGCATTGAAGCGGGATACGATCCACCGATTATCTGCACGCCGCAGCAACTTGAAGGACCCGACGAACATGTATGAAGACCCAATCGTAGAAGAAATTCGCAGATACCGGCACGAATACAGTGCCCAGTTCAATCACGATTTGCAGGCCATATACGAGGATCTGAAGAAAAAGGAAAGGGAGAGCGGTCTAACGTTCGTCCAATTGAAACCTAGGCCGCCACGGCGCCGGGTTATAAGCACACCTTCCAGCTAGATGTTCACGCTCTTTCTCGGACTGCCGATATTGGTGCTTCACCAAATCGTCGGCGACTTCGGAGACGACGCGCCTAAGCACCCAAACCCCAGCGTTTTCACCTTCGTCCGAGTCCAATACGACAGCGAAGGCGGCGACGGCGAAGCCTACTACTACTTCGAGGGCCGGCTTTGGCAACGCTGGGAGACGGACTACCCCGAGGCCGAAGAAAATCTCCTCATTCGAATCGGACAGCTCGCTACCATCGAAGTCGCGACGGAGCCGGTCTCGCTACGTCTCACCGACCCCGCGCTCTTCGACTACCCCTTCATCTACATGTGCGACATCGGCTGGCAACGACTCTCCGAGGAAGAGATCGCGGCCCTCCGCACCTATCTCAATCGCGGCGGATTCCTCTGGGTTGACGATTTCTGGGGCGACGCCGAGTGGCACACGCTCGAGTACAACATGAGCCTCGTCTACCCCGACCTAAAATGGCAGACGATTCCCAACGGTCACGCGATTCTCCGCAACGTATTCCCGCTCGAGGAATGTCCCCAGATACCGGCGAAAATCTTCTGGGAAAGCTGGGGCCAGAACTACGACCCGCCCGAAATCCACCGTTACCCCGCGGGCGGAGAAGACGGCGTGAATAGCGTGAACTTTCGCGGTCTGTTCTCAAAAGATGGCCAACTGCTCGCGGTCGCCACGCACAACACCGACATCGGCGACGGCTGGGAACGCGAAGCCGAAGACGAGCGCTACTTCGAACAGTTCTCGACGAAGAGCTACGCCCTAGCGCTCAACATCATCACCTACGCGTTGACGCATTAGACTCGATCCCAAAACCGCTGAATTGGTCATTCTAAGCGCAGACGGGAAACCTCGCTAAGCTGGTCATCTGAGCATGCGAAGAACCTCGCTGAGCTGGTCATTCTGAGCGCACGCGAAGAATCTCGCATTCCCACGGATTCGGGCCTAAACAAGATTCTGCACTTCGTTCACAATGACGTGAGGACGCGGAACCAAAATGGTGGGCGACAGAGGGCTCGAACCTCTGACCTCCGCCGTGTGAAGGCGGCGCTCTAACCAGCTGAGCTAGTCGCCCTTGGGTGAGCCGTCTTTGGGTGAGAATTCGATGCTAACATACGCGGGCGAAATCCGTCAATCGCGCACTCCGAGCGCGGGGAGGTCTGAGATGTTTCGATATCTGAGTTCGCTAGCAATCATAGTTGCCTTCTCGTCGGCGTACGCGGCGGAAGATAGCCTGTATTTTCCCCCTATCGGCAATGACTGGGCGCGCGTCGATCCGGCATCGCTCGACTGGGACGTCGCAGCGCTCGAGCACGCCCTCAACTTCGCACGAGAAAGAAAATCGAGTGCCGTTATTGTTCTGCACAGCGGTCGCATCGCCGCCGAAAAATATTGGGAGCCCACGGGTGTCTCCGCCCGCTATCGCCGCATGGTTTCGACCCCCGCAGCAGACGGTCACGTGCGCGAAGATGTCGCCTCGGTTCAGAAAAGCGTCGTCTCGTTCCTCAGCGGGATCGCCGAAGGCAAGAAGCAGATCGACCTCGACGCGCCAGTCAACAAGTATCTCGGCGCCGGATGGTCGCAGGCCGGCGCGGACGCGGAACAACGCATACTCGTGCGGCATCTATTGAGCATGTCGAGCGGCTTGGATACGAGCCTCGGCGACGTCGCGCCCGCGGGCGAGAAATGGGCCTACAACACCAACGCCTACGCGCTCCTGGTCAAGGTCCTCGAAGCCGCTACCGGCAAATCGATCCACGACATCACCCGCGAATGGCTTAGCAATCCGACGGGCATGCGCGACAGCCGCTGGGAAGAGCGAAGATTCCTCGCCGGCGGCGAAGACGCCAACGCGATCGGATACACAACATCCGCGCGCGACTTGGCTCGCTTCGGATTGCTCGTGCTCGCGGGCGGCACTTGGGACGGACGCGATCTGCTCGGCAACCCGGGATACGTGAGGCGGGCAACAACGTCGTCGCAAATGATGAACCCGGCCTACGGCCTGCTTTGGTGGCTCAATGGCCAATCATCCTTCCTACGACCCGCGCGCGCGATGACGGTGAAAGGTTCGCTAATCCGCACCGCGCCAAACGATCTCGTCATGGCCGCAGGCGCACTCGGACGGAAGGTATATGTCGTCCCGTCGAAGCAACTCGTCATCGTACGATTAGGCGACGACCCCGGCGAGGATTTCGATACGGAGTTCTGGCGAGCACTGGGGAAAGTGACGCCATAAATCATTCACGATCGCGCCAACAATCGTCGCCCCGCGAACGCACATCCCTCGGCGACCCGGAAGGAATCTCCTACTACCGTCGCCCCCGCAGGCAACTCCCCCCACCGTCGTCCCCGCAGGCAACTCCCACCACCGTCGTCCCCGCAGGCAGTAAGCGGGGACCTCTTTCACTCCGAGTCCGCGCCCATTCAGGATTTCGCCTCACTCACTGCCTTCCATTGCTCGAGCGTTTCCGTCCTCAGCTTCTCCGGCGTCGAAATGTAAACTTCACTCGCTCCCGCTTTAAAGCCGAGGTTCAAAGGCGCGAGCAATGAGCGCAGCGCGTCCCGCAACGTCACATATTTCAGGCTGACGTACGGAACAATTCCATCCGTGGGATAGGCGACCATGACGGCATATCTCCCGCTGCCATCTTCCATATGCATCCAGACCGTGCGATGCGAATCCGGCTTCTCGCCATCGGCAGGCTTCGCCGGCACGACATCGGAGTCGATGATGAAGGGTAGGTGATAAGTGTGCTCCAAAAACTCAACAATCTCGCGCAGGTGAATATCCTCGAAGCTCATCGAGACCGTTGTGTCGAGGATTTCTTCGACATTCCCATCTGGCGTTTCCTGCTGCGATTGCTCTTGCTCGCCCTCCGCTGGGTCCACTAGCGACTTCCATTCCTCCAGTTTCGAATCCGTTAGTTTGTCCGGCGCTGCAATATAGATGTGTCCATGTGCCGCGCGGAAACCTAAACCGTAAGGCTCGAGCACGGCGCGCAACGCTTCACGCAACTTCAAGTTTTGCACGTTAACGTGCGTTCTTCCTACGTCTTTGACTGCTCTCACGTCGAGCACCACTTCCAACTTCCATGTCTCCATGATGAAATCGACAATCTCCTCCAGGCTCATGGCGCGCGTTACCGACACCGGCGTGTCAAGGATTTCTTCGATGTTCGAATCGGATGATGAGGCTGCCGACGGCTCCTGTGTCGCGGCGTTTTGTTCTGCAAGCTCGAGCTTTCGAGCGGCGATCTTTGCCAGCAGGTCCCTCACGTCGTGGTGGGTCAGGAATCTCGGTGCAAATCGGTTGATGCGTGCCATCGCCACTTCGATGTCGCCACTCTCGACCGCCGACGCCGCATAGCGCAAAAGTGTTTCGTACGCTCGCTGGTTCTCTGGATCGACCTTCAGGATTTCGACGAGGACGTCGATGCGTTGATCGACTTCGTTTTGAGAAGCGTTGGCGTATTTTGTCCAAAGGTCTTCAATTTCTAGCTCCAGTTCCGCTTGCGTCTGTTTTTCGCGTGCTTCTTGCTTAGATGACTCCATAAACTGCGACACGAGTTGCTCCGCATTCTCATAACTCGTCATTGCGGGCCTCCTCGTGACCGATTCCTGCGGTGGCGGCGCCTCGGCCAAATGCTCCAATTGTTTCGCGAGCGCTTCGCGAAGCTCTTTCTCGAGATCTTCGTTTTCAGGACTGAGCCTGAGCGCATATTCGAATTGTCGAATGGCATAGGAGTAATCGTCGTTCTCGACGTAACGCCGGGCGTCGGCGAGTATCTCCTCCAATCGTTTCGCGAAGGCTTCGCGGAGTTCTTCCGACATGGCCGGAGTTTCCGGAGCGGCGAGCGCAAGCGCTCGTTCATAGGTCACCACGCCGCTCTCAAGTTTTCCGGGTTCCCCCATCTCTTGAAGCGAATCTAGAAACATTTTCTGAATCTGTATTTTTCGTCTCAACGCCGCCGTCTCATCGCTGAGTTTCGGCTTCGGTTTCTCCTTCGTGGATTTCGTCTCGAAGTCGCCTAACTTTTCCGCTTCCGGTTTAACCGGTTCCGTAACGGCAGAGGGTTTGACCTTGTAGCCGCCAGTGAGCGTAGCTTCGGACGTAATCCACAGGAAGCCGGGCTCGACTCGGAAGGAGAGATTGAGCGGGCGCAGCAACGCATTGAGCGCGTTACGCAAGTCGATATCGCGCAGACTGACGTAAGGCACCATGCCGTCGGTCACGAATCCGCCCGCCGGTTTTCCGGCTTGCACACTCGCTTGGGGTTCAGTCTCGGATTGCGGCGCCGGCTGACCCGACTTCGGGGGTGCGACCACGCGCCAGTCCAGCATGATGTTGAGGTCGTAGGTCTCTGAAATGAAGTCGAGAATTTCCTGAATGTGGATGTCCTCGAACTGGATGCTCACCGTCGCGTCGAGAACTTCTTCAATGCGCGGGTCACCAGGCGGGACCGGCGGTACCGTCGCGATCGCGGGCGTCG
>JBGTJY010000700.1:0-3816 GCA_041744855.1 Candidatus Hydrogenedentales bacterium | reverse complement strand
GTGACGACCCAGCTGTCGATCTCGACGCCTTCGCCATCGAGGAAGTCTTCGGTGGCGTCCATCGCGCGGATGGCGGCTTTGGTCATGGGGACGAGCGCGGGCCATTCGCCGTCGCCCTGCATGGTCGACTCGTTATAGGAGTCGAGGAATTGGCGGAAGGTGAAGGCGATGATTGCGTCTTCGGAGCGCGTGTCGCCGAGGGGGTCGTCGGTGAACTGGAGCGGCTGGTTGGGCACGGCGCTGACGAGGACGACGACCGATTCGATTTCGTTTGCGAGGAGCGCGAATTCCGCGGGGACCGATTCGGGCATGCCGTCGGTGTAATTGCCGCCGGATATGACGAGCATCGCGGTCGAGTGGCTGACGACGGCGGGCTCAATGACGGTGACCCAGTGGTTCCATAGGGTCTGGGTAACGTCGGCGGCGGAGCGCCAGGTCTGCGACACGAGGTCGAGCACGGTGGCGGTGAACGATCCGCCGGGGCCAGATATTTCGGCGACCTCGGCGTAGTCGAAGGGATCGCCGTTGCGGAGATAGGTATCCAGTGCCGTCGGCGCAAAGACGGTGAGGAAATCTTCGACGGTGGCGGTGTTGGAACCGACGCCGGTGGTGACGGTGAGCGAGACGGTGATCGGGCCGGCTTCCGTGAAGGTAATCGTTGGGTTCGCGAGCGTGCTCGTGTCGATGACCATGCCGTCTTCGTCCATGAATTGCCAGCTCCGCTCGGTGATGGGCAGGGAACCGGGATCGCTGGTGTCCATGAACGTGACGGCCGTGCCGACGAGCGGGCGCCGTGAACTTGCTTCGAAACTGGCTACGGGCGGGGCGACGAAAACGGAGATGAACGCTTCTTTGGTTTCGGTGTCCGTACCGTCCGCGGTCACTACGGTGAGCGACACGGTGTAGTCGCCGACTTCGGTGTAGACGTGCGAGGGATTCCGCACGGCGCCGGGAGAGGTGCCGTCGCCAAAATTCCACGACCAGGAGCTGATGGGCGCGGTGCCGGGGATGGTGAGGTCCGTGAACTGAACGGGGGTGTTGGCTGGGACGACGCGGTTGTTGGCGGTGAAATCGGCTTGTGGGCCAACGGGCTCGCCGGTGTCGGGCGGGGCGAGTGTATCGGGCGTGACGACGACGTCGGTGGTGAGAATTAGCGGAAGCGCGGGATCGCCGAATTCGTCTTCGCGATCGTATTCCAATTGCAGGAAGAACGCGATCCATTGGGTTTCTTCGCGATTGGGTGTGATGGAGCCGACGAAATCGCCGTTGATGTTTTGACTGAGGTTCTGCGGTGTCCAGAGGGGCAGCGGGTCAGAGGGATTGAGCAAGGTGTCGAGGCGGAAATCGCGGTTGCGGAAATTGGTTGCGCGGTAGAGGGTGACGCGCGATGGGTCGTCTTGCGGCGTGACGATGATTTGGTCCGCGGCGTTTGTCGTGCGGACGACGCGCCAATCGAATTCGGGCAGGGATTCGCCGGCGAGGAGCATTTGGTACCAGGGCACGAAGCGCATGGCGACTATCGCGCCGGTGCCGCCGAAGGCGTGATTGACGCCGGGGATGTACGAGACGTTGGCCACGCCGCTGAGGCCTTCGATGTCGACCGGTCCGTCGAAACCTTGAACGATCAGATTTTCCCGATCGTTGATGTAGAACTGCGACGAATCGGGCGGGAAATACTGATCGCCTGAGGCATTGATGATGAGTTGATTCACGCCGATGTAGCGGCCGCGGAGTTCGTAGGGATCGATGAGGGCGCGCAGGTTTTCGCCTTCGGGCGAATCGAATCGATTGAAGAAACCGGCTTCGGAACTATCGGAACCGAAGATGCCTTCCGCCGTGTAGGGCGCCCAGACTTCGGAGATTTTTCCGAGTGTGTCGGCTTGATGTTCAATTTGCAGATTGAAGTTCAGGAAATCGAATCCGACGGGGGCAATGCCGCGGACACGATTCTTCGGATCGGCTGCGGCGGCAAGCCAGGCCGTCCAACCGAGATTCGCGATCAGTGGTATGTTCGTTTGATTGGACGTCGCGGCGCCGAGCAGAACGAATTCCTCGACGTCGACGCCGGCGATGCTGGTGAGGTAGTCCTGCACGGCGTCCATGCCGGCGACTGCGCTCTTGGCCATCGGGAAGAGGACGGGCTGGTCGGCTTCCTCGAGTTCGCCGGTCAATTCGCGATCGAGGTATTGGCGCAGGGTCGCCGCGACGAGGCCGTCACCGACCTGGAATTGGCCATCGACGATGAGGGGCTGATTGGGTACGGCGCTCATGATGGCGACGATCGAGCGGGTCGACACTGCGAGATCGACGAACGCAGGGTCGACGGAGGTGGGCGGACGATTCGGGTCGATCGCTTCGTCGGTGAGCACGAGGAGCGCCGTATTGTTGTCGACTTCGGTGGGGTCGATGACGGTGACGAAGTGTTTCCACAATCCGCGATCGGTGAGCGCCAAATCTTCGCAGGGCGTGACGGTGCGCCAGGCTTGGGATTGCACGAGCAACACGTTGGCGACGAAGCGCGGCCCGAGCACGGGATCGGGTTGGGGATCGCGGATGGTGTTGCGGATCGAGAAGGCGTCGCAGGTTTCGGGCTCGGCGAGGTATTCGTCGAGGGCGTTGCCGGTGAAGACGCCGATGAATTCGTTGCGGCGTAGCGTGTCGGAACCGTGTTCGGTCGTGACGGTGAGTTCGACGTCGACGAGGCCGGACATGAAGCCGAGAGATTGGAAATTGATCGTGACGTCGGGGTTCTGGAGGCCGACGCGGGTTTCCATGGTGATGACGGCGCCGGTGTCGCTGTTGAAGAAACGCCAATCGTATCGGGGCAGGGTCGAGGTCGGCGGCCCGGCAGTCGTCAGATCGCTTTGATCGATGAAGGTGACCGTTTGGCCGGCGATGACGCGGCGTCGGCTGGCGTCGAAGTCGGCGACGGGTTCGGCGGTGCTCGCGGTGATGTAGTTGTTGCGGGTGAGGGTGTCTTCTTGTCCGCCGGAATCGATCACGCGCAGGGTGATGGTGAACGTGCCTGCTTCCGTGTAGGTGTGCGTGGGATTTTTGCGCGAATCGGATCCGCCATCGCCGAAGTCCCATTCCCATTCGACGATCGGCGCAGAGCCGGGGATCGATAGATCTTCGAATTGGACGGTGCTGTTGACGGGGGGCGTGGTGGAGCTGGCGCGGAAATCGGCCGTGGGCGTGCGCGCGATAACGCGGATGACTTGCGTCGTTTCGTCGATCCCGTGTTCGGATTCGACGCGAAGTGTCACCTCGAATTCGCCGCCTACTTCGAAGATGTGCGATGGGTTTTGCAGGCTGCTGTCGGTCGTGCCGTTGCCGTCGAAATCCCATTTCCAGGTGATGATGGGCGAGCTGCCGGCTTCGCTGGTGTCGGTGAAGAAGACTGGGGTGTTGGCGAGCGGTTCGACGGAGGAGACTTCGAACGCGGCGGTTGGTTCGGCGCGATCGGAGACGACGATGTAGCCGGATTCGCGCGACGTGATGGTGACGCGATCCTCGCCGCGCGTGACGGTGACGGCGAGCGAAACCGAGTATGTGCCGGGCGTGGTGTAAATCTGCGGCGGCGGATTCTCTTGTGTGCTGCGGCCGCCTTGGCCGAAATCCCATTGGTAGCGATCGACGACCCAGCCCGGCTCGACTTGCGTCGTATTCGTGAAGGTGACCGGATCGGTGTCTTCGAAGGGGGTACGATTGTCGGCGATGAAGGATGGCGATACGACGGTGGAGGCGAGGACGTCGACGGTTTCAGAGACTGCGCCTTGGGACGTGAAGCGGAGCACGCCGCGGTTGTCGCCGGTG
>JBGTJY010000699.1:0-4153 GCA_041744855.1 Candidatus Hydrogenedentales bacterium | reverse complement strand
TAGTTTTATTTAAAACGCTCTAGACTAGACCGTCGCCACAGGCGCCTGGTCTCGCTCTCAGGATCGCTCTCGACGCGGCATTCGTTTTCGAAAATCATCGCCGCGCGCTCGGGAGGCGCATACGCCGGCCATTGCGGCAGCTGTTTCGTATTCGGATTGCCCGTCCGCGCGAAGAATAACCAGGCCTCGCTCATCTTCGCCGCAAGCGCCGCAGCCTCCGGTCCTCCGCCAGACATCTCAGGCGCGAATGCCTGAATCTATGGCCGTACGCAGTAGACGTGATTCTCCGCGCGCATCACGATCGTGCGCTCAACGATTGCCGGCGACGCACGGACTTCTTCGCCAAGTCGATTTTCGCCGAGCAGTTCCAGATTCGGCGCGGCGAGCACGACATAGGTCGTGCCGGCTTCGTCCGTGCAGAAAATTTTTCCTTCATGCGCCCACGGGGACGACCAGAACGAGCGCGCGCCTGGAATGCGATCGAGGCCCTCGGATAACGCGCCGGTCTTCGCGTCGAAGCAGGCAATAGAACCGCGGTTGCGGCCAAACACGTAGACATGCCCGTCGTACAGCAAGGGCGAGGCGAATTCCGGGCCGCCGTCATCGTGCCACCAGAGCACGCCTTCACTGGTGGTCGAGCCCGGCGCGGGCGTGATGTCCCCCGCAGCGCCAGCCTTCACGGACAAGATTACGCCGCCGCCATCCGCCCGCCGTTCGTTGCCCACAATCAGGGCGTCGTCATTTCCCACCGGCGAGGCCGACGCGCGCCCGCCGGGATATCGTAGCGACCAGAATAATTCGCCGGTCGCTGGATCATACGCCCCCACATCCTGCGCGTTCGTGACGAGTTCCGTGCGCAGGCTATTCCGCCAGATGTACGGCGTGCTCCAGCTCGATCCTTTGGTGCGTTCGACGCCCCAGACCTCCGCGCCGGTCGCGGCGTCGAACGCGGCGAGAAAGGCTTTGTCCTCGCTGTCGATCTGCAAGTACAGCTTGCCGTCGTGCAAAATCGGCGAGCTGCCCGTGCCCCAGTCGCCGAGCATCGTGTACCCGCCAAGGTCTTTCTTCCAGACCAAATTGCCATCGAGGTCGTAACAGAAGAGGCCGATCATCCCGAAGTACACGTACACGCGTTCGCCGTCGGTTACCGGCGTTTCGGATGCGTACGTGTTCTGCGGATGCGTGCGCACGCGCGGATTCCCTCGGTGCGCGATCTGCTTCCAAAGTTCTTTGCCGGATTCGAGTTCCAGGCAATGTAATTCCCAACGGTAAATCGAATCCGCGCCGATCCGTTCCGAGTTGTAGTTCGGCGGCGGCGCGGTGTCCTTCCCCGCGACTTCCTGGATCGCCGTCGCGATGAACACTTTGTCGCGCCAAATCACGGGGCTTGCCCAGCCGCTTCCCGCGATGGGCGTCTTCCAGGCGATGTTCTCAGTCGCGCTCCACGTTTGCGGCAACGCACGCGCAGACGTCGAGTAATCGTGATTCGCGCCGCGGAATTGCGGCCAGGATTCGATGTCCGCGGCAAACGCCGTGGCCACGGCGCCTGCCAAAATCAGGAACGCGACACGCCCAGTCATCGGCAACTCCTTTGAATTCGACGCTTAGTTGGTTCAGCCTTGCGGGAAGTTCGCGTTGATGTAGCGCACCGCCTCGGCGACATACTGCTCACCATCGGCACGCCGACCGCGATCGCCGTCATGTGTTTTTTTGTCGGAAAAAAGTATTCATTACAAAGCTCATAAACTAGCTGGTAAGTCATTCCTGCGCAGGCAGGAATCTCTCGAATTAACCCATCGCCGCGTGCCGAGTGGAGAGATCCCTGCCTGCGCAGGAACTACCCGATGGCCGCGACGACTCACAATCCAAACGTACTCCGGTTCGCATTCGGCAAGAGCACCTTGCGCAGCTCCGCGCCCGGATCCTGCTCGACGTGGCACGGCGTATCGAAACACATCACTGCCTTCGTCTCGTCCGTGTACGCGGGCCACTCGATAAGGCCCTTGTGATTCGGATTCCCATTCGTCGCCAGCGCCACCCACGCGCCCGACGCCTGCGCTTCGAGCATCCGAATTTCCTCGCTGATCGCATCGCCAACCATCGCAGTGCAATCGTCAATGTGGCTCATCACGAACGGGATTTCCATGCAATGCGGCGCGAGCAAATCCATCACCGGCGTTTCCCAGTCCCAGCGATAGACCCACGTCGGCGCTTGATTTTTCGCGTTACGCGCCGACGCGAATGTGCCCGGGTCGCGTACGTCGGAAGTGATGTAGAAGCTCATCGCGAACGGTTTCGCGTCGGCGTACTCCTTCCGATACATTGCGATGATGTCGTCCGCCTTCTCTTCTCCAACGAGCGCGATCACTTCCTTTTTCAGGTCCGCGTCGGTCAGCGCGCCGTAGCTGTCGCCGTCAATCGTGTAGACGGTGCGTTCCGTGTGCGTGAAGCCTTGGATCGCGGGAATGTCTTTCGAGAGCGGGCTCGCGTTCGGGTCTTCGGGGATCACCTTGCCATCAATCACTGGTCCCCACCGCAGATTCAACGGCTCGGCGCCAACAGGCAACGCGGCATCGTTTTTCACGCCCGCCGCGACCTTCATCAACTGATCCAGCGGCGCCTTCTGCAAATCGCGCGCGTTCGCCTTCGAAAGTCCGAACGCTTTCAGCAACTGCTCCGCCGATTCCGTCGCAGCCGCAGGATCGCCGCCTCGGCTCCCGCCGCTTTGAATTGCCGCCGAATGGAACAGTCCCTTCGCTGACGGCATGCCCATGATGTTCACGACCTTGCCGCCGCCACCCGATTGACCGTAGATCATCACGCGGTTCGGATCGCCGCCGAACGCCTCGATGTTCTCCTGCACCCAATTCAACGCCGCGACGATGTCGAGTTGGCCCTGATTCGCCGACTCCGCGAACTCGTCGCCAAGCACACCGCCGAGATAGAGGTAGCCCAGCACGTTCAGCCGATGATTGATGCTGACCGCGACAACATCGTGATCGCGCGCGTGGTCCTCGCCGGAGTAGCCCGGCGAACCGCCGCTGCCCTGGTCGTATCCGCCGCCGTGCAACCACACCATCACGGGCCGTTTCGCCCCGCCGAGACTGCGCGTCCAAACATTGAGGTACAAGCAATCCTCGCTCTCGCCCTTAGCCGAGGTCGCGCGCAACGGACTGAAGAACTGCATCATCTTCTGCCCGCGCGGCCGCCCCGAATTCGGCGCGACGGGACCATACTCGAACACGTCGCGCACCTCCGTCCACGCCGCCTCCCGCGCGGGCGCAAGAAATCTCCGCGCGCCGCCGGTCGGCGCGCCGTAGGGTACGCCGAGAAACATGTGAACATCTTCGACTGTCTTGCCGCGCACCTTGCCCGATCGCGTCGCAACCGGATCGGTGGACGGCGCATTCGCATTGTTCGCGAAGCCGCGCGCATACGGTAGCGCCGCGGCAATCGCAGCCGCGCGCGCGGAATAGGTGAGAAACATTCGGCGATTCAACTGCGCCCCGCTCTCGATCCATTTCATAGTCGTTTTCCTCTGTTGTTCGCGCCCGCTAGCAATGCCAACGCCCGCATCCGAAAAATTCGTGAATATCCATGCGCATTTGTGGCTAGTTGCGCCCTCACCTACGACCGCATCGCCAGCAATTCGCCGATCATATATTCGTCATCGTGCTCGTCATCGTCATCGTACTTGGATTGCGGATAATCTTCGCCTCTAGAGCTAAATCCACCTCACGATTCGATGTCATTCCCGTCAATAAACGCCACAAGCGAGGTCTCATACTCCTTCGGAATGTACGGCGAAGCAATCGCCGTCAAATGCGACTTGCCCGGCAGAATAACGTTCGTGAAATTGTGCAATTCGCGATACATCCGCTGCGTCTTGCTGTACGGCCGGTCGAATTCGCCGTTGATCGCTTGCACCGGAATCACGATCGATTTCAGATCGATCTCGAGCGGCGTGCGTGCCGCCGCCGCAATCGGCGACGCAGCATCCGAAGGCCGCGGCTCCCGAGGCGCATCCGCCGCCTTCTCCGCATCCTCACGCGACATCCCGTTGTCCATCGACGCGCGAATGCGCAAGTTGCGCGATGCTTCCGCCTCCTGCGGATCCGTCCCTTCCGGGTCCAGCGCCGCGGCCTGTGCCGCT
>JBGTJY010000698.1:0-3029 GCA_041744855.1 Candidatus Hydrogenedentales bacterium | reverse complement strand
CTGGAACAGCGCGGGGAGTTGAAGAACTGCGCTTTGGAGGCGGCGTCGGCTGCTGGCAAGATTGCGAAGGCCGCGGGCATGGAATTGAATGCCGTTTTCATTGGCCGCGCTTTGGAGAGTCAGGCGGATAAGTTGAAGGGGCTTGGCATCGCGAAGGTTTATACGTACGAGAACGAGAAGCTGACGCATTACTCGAGCGATGGGTATGTGCCGATTGTGCGGGACCTCGCGAAGGAACTTGGCTCGAAGGTGATCATCGGTTCGGCTTCGGCGGTGGGCAAGGAATTTTGCGCTTCGCTTGCGGCGCGGTTGGGCGTGGAGCTTGTTCAAGATTGCATCGGGATTGAATGGAAAGACGGACTCGTTGCGAAGAAGCCGATGTATGCGGGGAAGATTGTTTCGGAAGTGCGCGTGATGAGCAATCCCGCGTTTGTGTCGCTGCGGCCCAACGTTTCGCCCATCGAGCGGAGTGGGGATGCCGCGCCGGAATTGGTGAAGCGCGAGATGCCGGCGTTCGATTTGCGGACCGTGATTAAGGATGTCGCGCAGGCGGCGGCGGGTACGGTGGAGCTTACCGAGGCGAAGATCGTTTGCTCAGGCGGGCGGGGACTTGGCGAGGCGAAGAATTTTGAGTTGGTGCAGAAACTGTGCAACGTGCTGGGCGCGGCCATGGGCGCGAGCCGCGCGACGGTGGACGCGGGATGGATTCATCATTCGCATCAAGTGGGACAGACCGGAAAGGTCGTCAGCCCGGATTTGTACATCGCGATCGGGATTTCGGGCGCGATCCAGCATCAGGCGGGAATGCGGACTTCACGCATTATCGTAGCGATCAATAAGGATCCCGAAGCGAACATTTTCAAGATTTGCGACTATGGTATCGTGGGCGATCTGTTCGAGGTTGTGCCGGTGCTGACTGAGGAAGCGAAGAAGGTGGTGAATCAGTAGGGGGGCGCTCGGCGGGATGGTTTACCGCGGAGGACGCGGAGATGCAGGCTGGAAGCCTGCACCACAATGGCGCGGAGGTTCTTTGATACAAGAGCGTGGATTGGGAGTATAGGGGGAGATTCCCGCCTGCGCGGGAATGACGTGCTCGGGTGGGAATGACGTGCTTGGGCGGGAATGACGTGCTAGGGCGGGATTGACGTGCCACGGTGGGCACGGTTAGACGAGGCTTGATCGCGGGTTCCGGGGGGAGATTCCTGCTTTCGCAGGACCTGTTAGGTTGATTCGAGCTGTTGGAGGCGGTCGATGACGCTGAGTAACATCCTGTTGGTGGTGGTGATTGTCGCGGCGCATGCGATTTTCTTGCAGCGGATTCATTTGATTTACCGGCTGGTCAACCTTGGCAAGGGGACGCTGGGGCTGGACGAAATTCCGCGGCGGGTGAAGGACCTGCTCGTCAAGGGCTTTGGGCAGACGCGGGTGGTGCGCATACCTTCGGGTTGGGCGCACTTTTTTATTTTCTGGGGCTTTTGGATCATCACGTTTGGGACCATTGAGGGTCTCATCAACGGCGTGTTGCCGCAGCATTTCACGTTGTCGTTTCTTGGCCCGATTTGGGTCGCGATGAATTCGTTGCAGGATTGGTTCGTTTTCTTTGTCTTGATTGCGCTGGGGTATGCGTTTTACCGGCGGCTCGTGATTAAGCCAAAAAAATTTCAGGGCGATATCCATCATTTGATCGACGCGATGATCATTTTGGGACTGATCACGGTCATTTGTTTGTCGATTATCGGGATGCGCGTGGTCGATCCGCGGCCGGGCTTCACGCCGTTCACGGGTTTCATTCGCGCGATCACGGTCGGGGCCGATGCGGCGACGATCGAGACAAGCACGGGTTATCTGCGGTTTTTCGATCTGTGCGAGTGGGCGCATAACCTTGTCGTGCTCGGGTTCCTGGCGTACATTCCGTATTCGAAACATCTGCATGTTGTGACGGCGCTGCCGAATTTGTTCTTTCGCGAGCCGAAGGTGCGCGGACAGATCGAGAATCTGAATCTCGAGGACGAGAACGCGGAATCGTTCGGCGTCATCAAGATCACGGATTTCACGGCGAAGGAACTGCTGGACGTGATGTCGTGCGCGGAGGCGGGGCGTTGCCAGGATTCGTGTCCGGCGTTCGCGACGGGGAAGCCGCTGAATCCGAAGGAGGTCGTGCTGGGGCTGAAGGCGTATTTGCTGGAGGAAGGTCCTGCGCTTTTGAAGGGTGGGGAGCCGACAAAAGCGCTGTACGGCGACACGATTTCGGAAGACGTGTTGTGGGCGTGCACGACTTGTCGCGCGTGCGAGGAGGCGTGCCCGGTTGAGATTCAGCCGATGACGAAGCTGATCAAGATTCGTCAGGCGCGCGTGCTGATGGAAGGCGCGTTCCCCGAAGAGGCGCAGAACACGCTGCGCAATATGGAAGGCCAATCGAATCCGTGGAATTTACCGCAGGGCACGCGGGGCGATTGGTGCGCGGACCTTGGAATCAAGACGCTCGCGGAAGACCCGGATGTCGAGTATTTGTTCTACGTTGGCTGCGCGGGTTCGTATGACCAGCGGTATATCAAGGTCAGCCGGTCGCTGGTGAGTATTCTGCAAGCCGCGAATGTGAAATTTGGCATTCTCGGCGCGGAGGAATGCTGCACGGGCGACAGCGCGAAACGCATCGGCAACGAGATGCTCGCGCAGATGTTGGGGCAGCAGAACGTCGCGACGATGAACGGGTACAGCGTGAAGAAGGTGATCACGTCGTGTCCGCATTGCTTCAACTCGATTAAGAACGAATACCCTCCGTACGGCGGGAATTATGAGGTCATTCATCACAGCGACTTGATTAGCCATCTTGTGCGCGATGGGAAATTGAAGTTGTCGAGTCCGGAAGGGAACGGCAAGGTCACGTATCACGATTCGTGTTATCTCGGGCGGTACAACGATGTGCTCGAGGGGCCGCGGGATGTGATCAAGGCGGCGCGCGGAGACGACGCGTACGTCGAGATGCCGCGGCACGGGATGAATAGTTTTTGTTGCGGCGCGGGCGGCGG
>JBGTJY010000697.1:0-10352 GCA_041744855.1 Candidatus Hydrogenedentales bacterium | reverse complement strand
GTACATCCTGCGCGACATGCGCGACGAGCGCGGCGGGTTCCACTCCGCCGAAGACGCCGACAGCGAAGGCGAAGAAGGCAAGTTCTACATCTGGGACTACGACGAAATCGTGACCGTTCTCGGCAAGGACGACGCCGCGTTATTCAGCGCGTATTACAACGTCGAATCGAACGGCAATTTCACCTCACACGAAACCTATCACGCCGAAAAAAATATCCTGCACGTGACCACGCCGCTTGCCGAGTTCGCAACGGCGCCGGGCGAAACGGAAGACTCGCTGCGCGCGCGAATCGACGCCATGCGCGCGAAACTCCTCGAAGTGCGCGGCAAACGCGTGCGGCCCGGTCTTGACGACAAGGTCCTCAGCTCGTGGAACGCCCTGATGATCCGCGCCTTCGCGCAGGCCGGCGAAGTCCTCGACGAGCCGCGCTACCGTAACGCAGCCGTCGAAGCCGCAACCTTCATCATGACGCAGATGACCAAAGACGGCGAACTCCTCCGCACGCACCGTCACGGCGAAAGCCGCCTGCCCGCGTACCTCGACGACTACGCCTACATGATCCTCGCGCTCACCGACGTCTACGAAACCACCTTCGATCCCGCGTGGCTCGATCACGCGGACAAGCTCTCGAAATCCATGATCGCAAAATTCTGGGACGACGCCGCGCACGGCTTCTATTTCACGTCGGACGATCACAAAAATCTCATCGTCCGCACGCGGCCGAACTACGACGGCGCGGTCCCCTCCGGCAATTCCGTGGCCGCGCTCGCACTCCTGCGTCTTGCGAAGTTTCTCGACATCCCGGAGTACTACGACAAGGGTCATCAAATCCTGACGCGAAACGCGGACGAAATGACGCGTGTCCCCCGCGGTTATATCTACATGCTCCTCGCCGCGGACTTCCAAATTTATCCGCCGAAGGAAATTGCCATCGCGGGCAAACGGGACGGCGCGGACACGAACGCCATGCTCCGCGCGCTGCACGAGCGTTTCGTTCCAAACAAGTTAGTCGCGTTGATCGATCCTGACGCGTCCAACGCCGCGCAACTCGGCGAGCGCATGCCGCTGCTCGCAAACAAAAGCATGATCGAAGGCAAGGCGACCGCCTACGTCTGCCGCGACTACGCCTGCAAACTTCCCGTGACCACAGTCGACGCATTCCTGAAACAACTCGAAGAATTCGGCGGAGCCAACTGACATGCGGCTACACATCCTCGGCGTTTCGCTCGTCCTGGCGCTCGTCGCTTTTGATGCCGCGGCCCAGCGCGGCGAAACGGCGATTCAACTCGATACCCTCGCGAATGCAAGCGCTGTCACTCCGGGCGGCGAACTTCGCATCGCGTTCAAGGCCGAATTGCCCGAGGGATACCACGTCAATTCAGACAAGCCGCTCGATGATTTCCTGATTCCCACGGCAGTGACCTTCGAGTTACCCGCGGGCGTGACCCTTCGCGAGACGGTATTCCCCGAGCCAACCATGCTCGAACAGGAAGGTTCCGAAAATCCGCTCGCCGTCTTCGGACACGAATTCGTCATTGGCGTCGCGCTCGGCGTCGACACGACCGTCGCTCCCGGCGAATTCCCCGTGAATGCCACTCTGCGATACCAGGCCTGCGACGAGACGCAATGCTACCGGCCGATGAACAAGGAAACGCCATTCGCGCTGAAAGTCGTCAAACAGGGCGATCCCATCGAATCGCTCAACGCGGAAATCTTCAAGGCGATCCCATTCACCGGCGAAGCGACCGCGCCTACCGAGGCAGAAGAGACTCCGGCGACAACGCCCACGCCGCAACCCGCGCACACCGAAGACGCCGCGACGCTCCTCGCCGCGTTGGGCGATTTTGAAGTGCTCAGCACCGAAGGCTATTTGAAAACCGGCGATTTCCTCGCGTGGATAGACGCCACGGAACGCGGCGAAGTCCGCAAAGGCTGGTTCGAGGACAAAGGCCCGCTCGCGATCATCGCGCTCGTGTTGCTCGGCGGCCTCGCGCTCAATCTCACGCCCTGCGTGCTCCCGATGATCCCCATCAATCTCGCGATTATCGGCGCGGGCGCGCAGGCCGGTTCACGCACGCGCGGAGCCCTCCTCGGCGGCACCTACGGCCTCGCCATGGCCGCCGTGTACGGCGTCCTCGGCCTCGTCGTCATTCTCACCGCCGGCACTTTCGGCACCATCAACTCTTCGCCGTGGTTCAACCTCGGCATCGCCGCGCTCTTCGTCGTGCTCGCGCTCGGCATGTTCGACATCATCAACATCGACTTCTCGAAATATCAGGCCAAGCTCAACATGGGCGGCAAGAGCAAGGGCAGCTTCATCCTCGCGTTCGCCATGGGCGCGGTCGCCGCCCTGCTCGCGGGCGCATGCGTCGCGCCCGTCGTCATTCAGGTCATCGTGTTCAGCAGCGACCTCTACGCGAAGGGCAACACGATTGCACTCGCGCTGCCGTTCCTACTCGGCATCGGTATGGCGCTTCCGTGGCCCATCGCCGGCGCGGGACTAAGCTTCCTCCCGAAACCCGGCAAGTGGATGCTCCGCGTTAAACAGGCCTTCGGCGTGTTCATCCTCGCTTTCGCCGCGTACTACGCCTACCTCGCGTACGAGATTCTCGATCAGCGCAACGTCGATCCCGACGCAGTCGCACGCAGCGCCGAAGAAAAAATCGAAGCGGGCTGGTATCCCTCGCTCGCGCAAGGACTCCAAGTCGCCAAAGCCGAAAACAAGATGGTCCTCGTCGACCTATGGGCCACGTGGTGCAAGAACTGCATGACGATGGACGCGACGACCCTAAAAGACTCCGAAGTCACCGCCCGCCTCGAGGACTACGTCAAAATAAAATTCCAAGCCGAAGACCCGGCAGCGTCCCCCGCGAAAGAAGTCATGGCCCACTTCAACGCAATCGGCCTCCCGACTTACGCGATCCTGCGCCTGAAGTGACGTGACGTAGTTTTCCAAACCGTGGCACAGGCTTCCAGCCTGTGGACACTACGGACGGGTGCTTCGACCCGTACAGGCTGGAAGCCTATGCCACATTTGCGCCGAGTCAATTGGATTCCTGTTCATTTTCGTTCTCGTGCTGATATTCTCTCACTGGAGACACGTCATGCGAACGAATCGCTTCCGCCTCGAAGTGGCCGTATCAATGCTCTTTAGCGTTAGCGCCGCATTCGACGCCGGGGCCCAACAGAATGCGAATTCGTTCGTATGGAAAAATGACTACACATCCCTCCTGGAATTCCGCGTATCCAAATTCGAATGCAATGGATGCGGAATCGCAGAATTCGTCGACCGGTTCACTCGCGCCACCGGTGTGGCAGCTTGCCTCGAACAATCGCAACCTGGACCCATGCGCTCTGGCGGGCTCAGCATCGAAATGAGCGACGCGACGCCCCGAGAAATATTGGAAGCCGCAACCCAGCAGATGCCCGAATACACGTGGCTACCGTCCGAGACAAACATCGTCAATATCGTTCCGGTAAATGAGGCGACCGATCCAAATTCTCGAATGAACACTGTTATGGATTATTCGACACAGGGCCCCGTTCCGCTTTCAAAGGCCATCTTCCAATTGCATTCACACACCGGATCCATGTCTGTGCCCCTAACCGGCGTCGTCAATGCTAAGTTCGACTATCGCGGGGAACCGACTGTCGATCTCGCTCTTGAACAGACCACGTTTTTGGATGTGCTGAACCAAATTTTTGCACGCGCCGGCAATGGCTACTATTACCGATCGTCCGGGAAGTTCATTACATGGGGCTTCTTGTTTCCGGAGCAAGTACAATTAAGTTCCCATGAAGCCGCAAGGAATTCAACGGGCTTTGCAGACCTACAGAGGAAATACCTCGCTGCCATTGATGAAGCGCCATTCGCCACCCTGAAAATGCGCATTGGCGCTGAATATGCCCGGAGACTCATTGGGCGCGGTGGCGCAGATCTCGAAACCGGGTTGGCCATGCTCTATTCGATCCTGGAGGAGCTTCCCGGTTCAACGGCCTTCCCCAACACGACACAATCTGTGCTGGAAGGCATCATGGAAGGACTGGAACAAAGCGGGGCGCGGGAACAAGGAACCGCTTTTCTTGCGGATCTAATAAAGTCAAAAACGTTCGATGGTGAAATAGGCGACGCAATTCTCGATCGCGCATTGGTTGGACACCAGATCGACTCTTCCGATCCGAAGGGCACGATGCGGCGACTAATCGAAATGCGGGCGGTTCTCCCGGATCGGCCCAGCTTTCACGTGGCACTTGAACAGACCATAACATGGCGGTCAAAAGCTATAGAGCAGCAGGCGGAATTTGAATCCCGACGAGGATCTCGTTGAAACGATGCAATCCGACAACCCGTAGATTAAATTGCCCGCGGAAACGTTTCGTGCGGATGGCTTAAATCCGCGTGCATTCCTATTTGAGGATGTACCCGCTCGCCAACGCCGTAAACGCCGCGACCTGCCCCGCCTCCCAAGCCGCGTCCCGCCGCAATTCCTCAGCCATCAACCCTGCAACTTTCCCCGCCGCCTCGATCGCCTTCCGCGCATCCAACAACAACCACCGCGTTCGCCGCGAGAGCACGTCCTCAACCGTCCGCGCCATTTCCTCGCGCACGGCCCACACGACCTCCGCGCCACGCAGTTCGATCCCATCGACAATCGGCGCGTCCAACTCCGGCCGCTCTTTCGCCAATTCCCGAATCCCCGCCGCGTCGGATCCATACACGGCCCACGCGCCGATCTCGTCGACGTTCTCGTGATATCCGTGAATGCGCAGCTCGCGCGTCACGCATCCTTTCTCCGGCAACCCCGCCAATATCGCGGCCTGATTCACCGTGTCCTCCGCCATGCGCCGATACGTCGTCCATTTCCCGCCGGCGACGGTCACCAAACCCGAGGGCGCAATACTCACCGTGTGATCGCGCGACAACGCCGCCGTGTTTTCGACGTCGCCGCCTTTCACCAAAGGCCGCAGCCCGGCGAACGTGCTCTTCACATCCGCCGGCGCGGGGTCTTTCGTCAAGTACCGCGCCGCGTGGGTCAATAGAAATTCGATTTCCTCATCGAAAGGTTTCGGCTCCTCCTCGATGCTGTCCACCGGCGTGTCCGTCGTCCCCACCACGACGCGGTTGTGCCACGGAATCGCGAACAGCACGCGCCCATCGTCGGTATGCGGTACCATGATCGCAGTATCGCCCTGCAAGAAACTCTCGTCGAGCACGATGTGCACGCCCTGGCTCGGACTGATCATGTCCGTCGCGCCCGCGTCGTCCATCCGCCGAATCGAATCCGCGAATACGCCCGTCGCGTTGATGACGACCTTCGCGCGCAGCTCATACTCCCGCCCCGTCTCGGCGTCCCGCGCGACAACGCCCGTCACCCAATCCTCGCGCTTCAGCAGCCGCACCGCGGCCACATAGTTCAAGAGCGCCGCGCCTTGATCGATGGCCGTCCGCGCCAGATTGATCGCGAGCCGCGCATCGTCGAATTGCCCATCGTAATAAATCACCCCGCCGCGCAAGCCCTTCGTCTCGATCGTCGGAAGACGCTCGATCGTCTTCTCCTTCGAAAGATTCCGAGATTTCCCAAACCCGTGCCGCCCCGCCAGCACGTCATACAAGCGCATCCCAATCCCGTAGAAAGGCGCCTCCCACCAATCGTAATTCGGCACGATAAACGGCAAATCATGCACGAGGTGCGGCGCGTTGTCGCGAAGAATCCCCCGCTCGTGCAGCGCCTCCATCACCAGCGACACGTTGCCCTGCTGCAAATACCGCACGCCCCCATGGATCAACTTCGTGCTCCGGCTCGAAGTCCCCTTCGCAAAATCGTGTCGCTCGATCAACACGGTCCGATAACCGCGCGACGCCGCATCCACCGCGACGCCAAGCCCAGTCGCCCCGCCCCCAATGATGAGAACGTCCCACTCGTCCTCGGACTCAATCCGATCCAACATCGCCTGACGATTCAATGCCTGCTCCTCCCTCGCGAATAACCCACGCCCACGATACCAGTCATCAGCACGCGATTCGTAGGAGCGCTTCGAGAAGCGCCCGAGGATATGGGCGAGAACCCCGGGCGGTTCCCGAACCGCCCCTACAAGACCGCCATCTCCGTCGGGGCGCTTCGAGAAGCGCCCGTGCGAGAAGACTTCGCCGCCAAGTGACTAAGCCCACCTCAACCAAGTAAAATACCGCCCCAGTCCTAATTTTTCTCAGAAAAACGAGTTTGAAAGACCCGTGCAAGCATACCTAGTCCCACAATCCGGCCCGCGCGCCGGCCAACGTATTCCCGTCAACGACGCCATTACCCTGGGTCGCACCGCCACGGAGGGCTGCGTCATCGAAGACTCCGCGGCCTCGCGCAAACACGTCGAAATCACGGTCCGGAACGGCGCCTATTTCTGGGAAGACCTCAAGAGCACGAACGGCACGTTCATCAACGACAAGCCCATGATCGAGGGCGTCCTGCAGAACGGCGACCTGATCCGCATCGGCACCACGTCGGTCCGCTTCGAGCTCGAACCTGAAAACGGCGACTCGACAGACGACTTCACGCGCCTGTTCCGCCAGACCATTCTCGACGCCGAGGGCCAGGTCGAAAGTTCCGACGACGCCCAGGACAAGGATGACCTCCTCGTCGCGATGTGCACCGTCATGAACGAAATCGCGACGACCTACGAACAGTGCTCGCTCGTCGACAAGATTCTCAAGACGACCATGAAAGCCATCGACGCCCAACGCGGCGCCGTCATCTTCACCGGCCCGGGCGACACCCTTCGCGCCTGCCCGGTCTGCAACAACATCCACGTCATCCGCGACGGCGTCCTCGCCCGCGGCCTGCGCGGCGAAATCACAATCAGCAGCACGGTCGCGCAGCGCGTCATCCGCGGCGGCGAAACGGTCCTCTTCAAAGACACGGGCACCGACGCCGAGCTCAACAAAGCCGAAAGCATCATGAACATGCGGGTGCGCTCGATCATCTGCGTGCCCATCCGAGGCAAATTCGGCGTCATCGGCATTCTCTATATCGACAGCGACCGCCCCGACGTCCGCTACACGCACGAGCACCTCATGCTCAGCACGGCGGTCGGCAACAGCGCGGGCCTCGCGATCGAAAACGCCCGCATGCACCAGGCCATGCTCGACAAACAGCGCATCGAACAGGAAATCGAATACGCCGCGTCCATCCAGGAAGGCTTCCTCGTCAAGACCTGGCCCAACGACGACCCGCGGTTCCAGGTCTTCGGCGAGATGCGTCCCGCGAAAACCGTCGGCGGTGATTTCTACGACTTCATCCAGCCCACCCCCGATTCCGTGGGCATTCTCATCGGCGACGTCAGCGGCAAGGGCGTGCCCGCGGCCCTCACGATGGCGCAACTCCTCGCCGAGTTCCGCCTCCAGGCCACGCGCCAGCGATCGCCCGAGGCCGTCATTTCCGCGCTCAACGCGAGCTTCGTCCTCAAGAGCCAGCGCGGCATGTTCTGCACCCTCGCGTACATGACCATCGACCTCGCCACCGGCCGCGTCACCAGCGCGAACGCCGGCCACCACCCCGTCATTCACCTTCGCAAAGACGGCCCCCTCGAGATCGAGGCGGAATCCGGCCTCCCCATCGGCATCGTCACCGAAGACCGCTGGCCGGATCATGAATTCGCGCTACAGCCGGGCGATTCGATCGCGCTCTACACCGATGGCATCATCGAGGCGCGCAGCGTCCCCACGCAATCCGGCGGCCGCGCGACGAGCAGGGGCCAAGAGTACACTGTCGAGAACCTGCTTGGATTTCTCACGCACTATTATGAGAACGAACCGAAGAACACGATCGCGTCCGTGCTCGAAGATGTCCGCAAATTTTGCGAACCCGCCGCGCCCCACGACGATTGCACGATCATCATGTTGAGGTATCTCGGCACGTGAACCGCGATATCGGAATAGAAATCGCCGCCAATCCGGAACTCTTAAGCGCCGTTCGCGGCCTCGTGCGCTCCTATGTCGGGTCGTTCGGATTCAACAAAGACAAAATCGACGAAGTAGTCCTCGCGATCGACGAAGCCTGCGCGAACTCGATCCGTCACGCCTACGGCGGACCCTGCAACAGTTGTTACTCGCTCTCGATGAGCAGTTCCAACGGCTGGATCGAATTCGAGCTGAGCGACAACGGACAGCCCGCGCCGAAGGAACGCATTCAACTCAAAAGCACCGACGGCCCGCTGTCGCTCGACGCCATCACGCCCGGCGGTCTCGGGCTGCAATTCATTTACGGCGTGTTCGACAACGTCGAATTCATACCAGGCGCCACGCAAGGCAACCGCGTCACGATGAAACTAAAACGCCCATTCGAAGTCGGCTGAACCACACGAGGGATTCATGGCACTCACAATCGACATCGCCCGCGCCGACAAGCACCGGATCATCCGAGCCGTCGGAGAAATTGACCTCAGCTCGTCGCCCAAACTCCGCGACGCCATCCTCAAAAATATCGCGAGCGATGAACCCGTCGGAGTCGACCTCAGCGGAGTCGACTACATGGACAGCTCCGGAGTAGCCACGCTAGTCGAAGGCCTAAAATCCTGCGCCGCCAAAAAGCAAAAGTTTAGCCTCCTAAACCCCTCTGAATCGGTCATGAAAGTGCTCAACCTCGCCCGGCTCCACACCCTCTTCGACATCCGCGACGAAATGGAAAACGCGTAGACATGTCCCATCTACCAAGCAGCCTCGTTCCCGAATTTCACCCACACCTCGTTCCCGAATTTCACCCACACCTCGTTCCCGAATTTCTATTCGGGAACGCACTTGCACCGGAAGCTCCGCTTCGAGTCCGACCCAAGTTTTCGTTCTTCCGAAGTATCGTCAACGCAGTCACGACAACTCGTTCTCGTTCTCGTTCTCGATCATCGACCACCATCGTCGAGACCCCCATCCAATCGTCATCGTCATCGTGCTCGTCATCGTCATCGTCATCGTCATCGATCGGTTTACCGTACGCCGTCCCCGCCATACCCCAGCACACCGTCCCAGCCATACCCCAGCACGCCGTCCCCGCACTCCCCCAACTCGTCGTCCCCGCAAGCAGCAAGCGGGGACCTCATTCCCTCCCATCATTCCCATCCCTCTCATCATCCCCCCCCGCCGCATGACCGCCCTAGCAGGATACACCGGCCGCATCGTCCTCGGTTCCATCGCGACCTTCTTCTCCATCTGCCTCATGGCCGTCGACACGCTCTACTGGTCCACCGTCGCGCCCATCACCGGCAAAGGCCTGCGCGTCAAATACACCATCGAAATGTTCGTCGAGTACAGCTACCGCTCGCTCCCCGTCGTGATGCTCATCAGTCTCCTCATCGGCGCGATCATGGCGATGCAAGCCGCCCCGCAACTCGACCAATTCGGCGTCGTCCACCTCGTCGCCGATCTCGTCGGCGTCAGCGCTATGCGCGAGCTCGCCCCGCTCATGACGGCCATCATCATCACCGGCCGCAGCGGTTCCGCCATCACCGCCGAAATCGGCACGATGAAAGTCGCCGAAGAACTCGACGCGCTCGAAGTCATGGGCCTCAACCCAACGAAATTTCTCGTCGCCCCAAAATTCGTCGCCATGGCCCTCGCCGTCCCGATGGTCACGGTCGTCGCCGTTTTCACGATGATCGGCGGCGGCTGCTTCATCTCCATCATCGTCATGGGCATGGACCCGCAGCTCTATCTCACGCAGACCTCCGATGCCCTCGTCTTCAAAGATTTCGTCATCGGCATGGTGAAGAGCTTCTTCTTCGCCATCGTCATCTGCTGGGTCGGCGTCTATCGCGGATTCCAAGTGGAAGGCGGCGCGGAAGGCGTCGGCAAGCGCACGACCTCGTCCGTCGTCACCTCAATTTTTCTTATTATCTTCGTCGATATGATTTTCACCTCACTCTTTTATTTCGCCATCTGAGCACCGTGACCAACGAATCCGAACATATCATCGAAGTTCGCGACCTCGTCGTGAAATACGGCGCGCGCACCGTCCTCGACGGCATCAATCTCACGATCCGCCGCGGCGAGACCTTCGTCATCCTCGGCGGCAGTGGTTGCGGCAAAAGCACGCTGCTGCGCAACCTTGTTGGTCTCATGCGCCCATACTCCGGCCAGATTCTTTTCGACGGCCAGGACTTCACCGGCATGTCCGACAACCAACTCGTCGAAGCGCGCAAAAAAATGGGCATGTGTTTCCAAGGCTCGGCGATGTTCAACTCGATGACCGTCGGCGACAACGTTGCGCTCCCGCTCCGCGAACACACCGAGCTGAACGAATCCACCATCGACATCATGGTGAAAATCAAACTCGAACTGGTCGGCCTCAGCGGCTGCGAACATTTGCTT
>JBGTJY010000696.1:0-6124 GCA_041744855.1 Candidatus Hydrogenedentales bacterium | reverse complement strand
CCGGTCCTCGCCCAACCGCACGCTGATATTCCCATCCGTAGCCGCCACAAGATTCCGGGCGTACATCCTCCTCCCGACCTCGCAGATCAACTCCCGAAGCTCCGCCTCCTGGCTCATCAGTCCACACGACCCTTCACATTGCCCAACGATTGCGACCTTTCGCTCGGTCTCTGCTACGAAAATAGATTCTCGCCAGCACCCCTCGTGCTCGTGCTTCGTAATCGTAATCGTAATCGTAATCGGCAAAACGGCTTACATTGCATTTTCATTCATTCACGAAGAGGCAACGCCTTCAGGACAACTCGTTCTGCTACGAAAATACAATCTCGGCGCGCGCCCTCGTGCTCCTGCTTCGTAATCGTAATCGACAAAACGGCTTACACCGCATTTTCATTCTTTCAGGAAGAAGGCCAAGCCTTTATGACAACTCGTTCACTTACTCGGACACCGCCCAGCATGCCCGGACGCGCACCTCATCTCCCCCCCTCTCGCTCGTCCCCGCAAGCAGTGGGGCTGTTGAAAAAGTCGAGATTCCCACGGCCGCGCGCAATGCTTGAAGGCGCGCGGCCTCGGAATGACGGAGTTTTGGGTGTCGTCTCCGAACGCGCAGTGCCGGTATCGACTTTTTCAACAGCCCCGCAGTAAGCGGGGACCTCGTCAACCCGCAGCCTCACGCTACCTCCAAATACCCCTTTGTTTCCCCAGCAACCCCCACCCCAAAATCCACGACCCCTTTGTCTCCCAAATCTATACGTTGTGGACCCCCTTGTTTCGCAAAAAAATTCCTCGCCACAAAAAACGCAACACTCGCACCTAATCTAGTAGGAACGAATCCATCCCAATCTTAAGAATCCTGTAAATCCTGTCAAAAAAAATCCTACTGACGTCGCCCCGGATTCACATCCACCGGCGCATAATTGTCCGTCAGCACTTCTCCTCGCCGCCGCGCGGAATGTGCCCGCGAGAACTGCGTCAACCGTTCCTGTATCCCCGGCGACGCCGCGAGAAACTCCTCGCCCATGTTCGCGGCCAAGCCCTGCAACTGCGCGCCGGACAACGGATGCGCCATCCATGGCCCCTCCGGCCAACCCTTGCCATCGCGAGTGCCGTCGGGCTGCAATCGCGCGACATCGATCTTCTGCGCGACGAACAACGTGTTGACGCTCTGCTTCGCCTCGAACACGTACGACGCCTGAAACACAGACTCGAGCGTCACCTGCAGATGCCGGATGATGTTGTCCTGCATACCGCCGTACCGCCCGATCGCGTTGAAAAACAAACAGCCGCCGTTCTCGAGCTTGCTCCACACCAACTGGAAAAATTCCTGCGTCGCCATGTGATACGGCAAGTACGGACCGCTCGGCCCCGTCGCGTAGGCATCCATTAAGATCGCACCATACCCGCCGCTCGCGCGATTCAGATACGCACGCCCGTCGGCGATACTGACCCGCAACCGGGCATCCTCCGGCAATGCAAAGTATTGCCGCGCGACGGATTCGACTTGCGGATCGATTTCGACGACTTCGATCTGCATTTCGGGATAAGTCCGAAAAAAACTCTTCGGACCCGAGCCGCCGCCGAGCCCGATGAACAACGCGCGCTTCATCGTCGGATTGAACAGGATTGGCACATGGAAGTACTGCGTGTACTCGAATCCGCCACCGAACGGGTCATCGAGCGACATCAGCGATTGCACGGCATCGTCGAACAGCAAGGACCGCGTGCCGCCGTCGTCGCGCACGAGGATATGGTGATACGCGCTATACGTCTCGAAGCGCGTTTGCCCGTGCGCCGTGCCGGGGACCAATGCGATTGCGACGAGGATCGCCATCACCCATTTCCGCGGCGTCACTAGGATCGCGAGGCCGGCAAGGCTCAACACGATCGACGTGCCGTACAAAATTTCGATCACGCCGAATCGCGGCAGGAGACCCATCGATGTCGCCAACACGCCCGCGATACTCCCGATGGTCGACACCGCGGCAATCCGCCCGGTAGCAACGCCCGCACCAGCGCCTCGCATCGACTCGAATTGAACCGCCTGCGGCAATATCGTCCCCAACGCAAGAATCGGCAGAAACGTCGAGAATCCAGCCGCGGCCAACGGATGCCAGGCAATCGCGAAATCGGTCTTTAGCGAAACCTCGCCCGCGAATCGCGCAAACGGATGAATCAGCAATCCACTTAAGCCGCCGGCCAACAGCGCGATACCCAAGAGCTTCATCGTGCGATACCGGCCCGCAAGCCAGCCTCCCCATGCGTAGCCAATCGCGAGTCCGCCCAAGCACACGGCGATCTCGGCGGCCCAGACGTCGATCGTCCCGCCGAAGTAGCGTTGGAGTACGCGAATGGCCAGCAGTTCATAGATCATAATCGCGGCGCCCGAAACGGCGCTCGCGCTGAATAACACCACGGATGCGCCTGTCGTTCGACGTGCAGTCTGTTCGATCGGCGCATCCAATTCTAGTTGGCCTCTGTTCGTATCGCTACTGTTCGCAGTGATCGTTCGATACGTGCTGTTCACGGAAAAGTCCACTAATTCCATTTCTTAACGCACCAGAAACAGCAATCGACTCGGCGTTGACCTTTGCTATACTATCACCCGCGAAGTCCGCGACGTTCGGGACTTCCATCGAGAGGAATTTCATTTCGCGCATTCGGTATACTTCCGCGTTGACCGCGCCCTCGAACTGAGCGGCAGCGGGGGATAGACTTCCATGGGCCGTCGTGGCCCGACTCCCCATTTGTCTGGCACGGGGGGTTCCTTTGGAACGCCGCCAGCGCCAGGAAGCAGCGCGGCCGCCGCGAATAGTACTCGGAAACACGCTGTAAGGGCAGGAGGCCCAGCATTTGCGATACGCAATAATCTCCGATCTGCACGCTAACCTCGAGGCGACGAAGACCGTCCTCGAGCGCATCGATTCGATGGGCGTGAACAAGATCGTGTGTCTTGGTGATGTTGTCGGATACAACGCGAGCCCCAACGAATGCGTCGACCTCATGCGCAGCCGTAAGATTCCCACGATCTGCGGTAACCATGACGCCGTCGCCTGCGGTCTCGAAGAGCCCTGGGGCTTCAACCCGGTTGCTCTGCAGGCCGCCATTTGGACGCGCGAGCACCTGCGCGAAGACAATACCCAGTGGCTGCGCGGCCTGCCCGATAGCCAGAAGTTCGACGACTTCCTCGCCGTCCACGGTTCACCCACGAACCGCAACTCGTACCTCTTCACCTGGGAAGACGTGCTGCCTCACATGGCGGTCGTCGAGGAGCAACAATGCGAATTGTGCTTCTTCGGCCATACGCATAGCCCCGGGATATTTTCGAAAGACGGCGTCTACACGGTCGACAACGATTCAAAGTTCATCCTGGGCGAGGGCAAAACTTTTTTCGTCAACCCCGGCTCGGTCGGCCAGCCCCGCGACGGCGATCCCCGCGCGGCCTTCGGAGTGCTCGACACCGATAAACGCGAATACGAACTCGTCCGAATGAGCTACCCCGTGAAGCAGGCCGCCGACAAAGTGACTGCGGCGGGCCTCCCGGCATTTCTATCCGAACGCCTCTTCCTCGGCCGGTAGCCGATGCGGCTCGCGGGACTGTATGTCCGTGTCCGTCCGTGGGAGTCCATGACAGTCCATTGATCGCCCTCACCTATGACCAAGCCACAACGCAGCGCCAAAATCTCCCGCGCCACCAAGGAGACGCAGATCGAAGCCGAGGTAAACCTCGATGGCTCCGGGAAATCGACTATCGAAACCGGCGTCGGCTTCTTCGATCACATGTTGACGCACCTCGCGCACCACGGTCTGTTCGACATCACGGTCCGCGCCACGGGCGATCTCCACATCGACGCGCACCACACCGTCGAGGACGTCGGTATCGCGCTCGGCTCCGCGTTCCTGAGAGCGCTCGGCAAACCCGAGGGCATTCACCGCTTTGGGCATGCCGTCCTGCCGATGGATGAGGCCCTCGCCGAGGCCAGCGTCGACGTCAGCGGGCGACCCTACCTGGTCTACCGCGCCGATCTTCCCAAGGCCATTCTCGGAAACTTCGATATCGAGCTCGCGGAGGAATTCTTCCGCGCCTTCGCCATGAACAGCCGCATGACGATCCACATAGGTCTGCGATACGGCACGAATACGCATCATTGCGTCGAGATCATGTACAAGGCACTCGCCCGCGCGCTCCGGATGGCGTTGGCGCCGGACCCGCGCATCGTCGGAGTGCCCTCGACGAAAGGCATGCTCGACACATGATCGTCATCATCGACTATGGAATGGGAAACCTTCGGAGTGCGCAGAAGGGTCTCGAGAAGGCGGGCTACGATGCGATTATCTCGGACGATCCCGCGGATTTGAACTCGGCGGCGGGCGTCGTCCTTCCCGGGGTCGGCGCGTTCAAGGACTGTTACGACGGCCTGCACGCGCGCGGATTTGTCGACGCCGTGCACGAAGTCGTCGCCGCCGAAAAACCCTTGCTCGGCATTTGCGTCGGCATGCAACTTCTCTTCGACTACGGCGTCGAAGGCGACGGCTCGGAAGGCCTCGGCATCATCCCGGGCCGCGTCGTGCGTTTTGCGCCGTCCTCGGAGACGGGCCTCAAAGTCCCGCATATCGGTTGGAACCGCGTTCGGCCCGTTGCGGGGAATCCGTGTCCGTTGCTCGCGGACTTTGATTCTGCGCGGTACATGTATTTCGTGCACAGCTACTTTCCGCAACCTGAAAACCCCACGCACGTCTACGCGACGACCGATTACGGCATGGATTTCCCATCGGTAGTCGGCCGCGACAACGTATTCGGAACGCAGTTCCACCCCGAGAAAAGTCAGCACGCGGGGATCGCGCTCCTGCGCGCATTTGGGCGGTATGTTGCGTCCTCGTCGACGAGGACCAGCGTATCGCGGTGACACTCCGAACGTGGCCGAAATTGATTTTTGTTCCCTAAATTGAATATTGTAATATTCTCAGTTTGTTTCAAATGGGGTCTGTGAGCAAGTAGGCTGCAGGATTGGCGCGCGGATTCGGGGATCGGCGCTCCGTTGGGTTACGGCAGTGCAGCTTTGCCGTACCACACCATCCGCCACGGGGGTTTTCCTAAGCGCCAAACGCCGGACCGGCGACCCATCGCACCCGGTGCAATGGGGAGGGAGGAAGTTAGCCGATGTCGTCGAACGTGCAGCGGAGCGTTGCCAAAGCGCTAGGAAAAGTGGGCGATCTGCCCACGATGCCGGAAGTCGTCGCAGAGGTTCTCGTGCTCACGAACGATCCCGATGTGGCCATGGGCGACGTCAGCGCGGTCATCGAACGCGACCCTGGCCTCTCCGCCAAACTGCTCAAGGTCAGTAACTCTTCGTTCTACGGCATGAAGCAAGTCGTCGGCACGCTCAAACTCGCCCTCGTCATTTTGGGCGTCCGCGAGGTGCGCAACATCGCGCTGGGCGTTTCCGTTGTCGAAAGCTTGCGCAATCGTGACACTGAAATCCTTCTGACACGCTCCGGACTTTGGAATCACTCCGTGCTCGTGGGCGGCCTTGCCAAAAAACTCGGCTCGCACTTCAGCATGAGCATGCAGGGCGAAGACTTCATAGCAGGCCTGTTGCACGACATCGGCAAGATGGTGCTCTGGCGCCAACTTCGAAAGGAATACGAGCCGGTTTTCAACGCGAGCGGCGGCCATTCTTTGCCGCTGTGCGAGGCCGAGCGGAAAGCGCTCGGTTTCGACCACGCGGATACGGCGGCCTTTCTCGCGGAAAAGTGGAACATGCCGGCGACCCTTGCGGATGCGCTGTGGTGTCACCACGCGAGTGAAGAACGCCCACTCGAAAATGCAAAAGACCCGCAACTGGCCGCGCTCGTCCGCGTGGCCAATACGGCTGCCCGTGAACGCATCGGCCAGGGTTCGGATGCGGAATGTCTCAGCGCTAATGACGAACAGTCTTGGAATATTATTCTGTCGGGCCACGAGCCGCTCAGCATCAGCAGCAGGCGCGCGTTGGTGTCGGGATTCGTCAAGGAACTTCAGGCGGCGCCGGCGCTCGTGCTCTAAACCTGCAACCTGCTATAGTGCTGCGCATCGAGACCAGAAGCCGTCCCAATACCCAAGCGCCCGTCATTCTGAGCGCGAGCG
>JBGTJY010000695.1:0-1538 GCA_041744855.1 Candidatus Hydrogenedentales bacterium | reverse complement strand
CGCAAGGTCGACGCGCCGAAGAGACCCGTGCCCTCGAACAGCACGCCGTTGTCACATACGAGACCCTGCGTGAACGCCGCGCGATCGTGCGGAAACTCATCCACCACGATGTACGTGTAGTTGGCGTCGAAGCCGGTCGGCGGCTCGTGTGGACAGCCCGTGAGCACGATCGCCGCCAACGCCCAGACGGCGAGCGGCGCGGCGATCGCTCGAAGGCGTCCTACCAAGGCTTGACCTCGGTCGCGTCTTCGGGCTCGAATTTGGTGTGGCACGCGTTGCAATTGACGATGAGGGCTTCGTAGTGCTGCTTCACGGCCGGGTAGTCCTGCGCTTTGGTCGCCTCGGCGATCGCGTTGCACAACTTCCGCATTTCGACGACGAGCTGATCCCACTCCGGCGTCGCCATGTACTCCTGATCGTTGCGGGCAAACAAGAGGTTGGCGATTTCGCCCATCGCGTAGGAATGCACGTAGAGCGCGCGCCAACCTTTGCGGCCATCGGGTTCTACCGCAGCCGCATCTTTGAGCAATTCGTAGGTCGGGTCAATCATCAAATCCATGATTTCATGATTGTCGACAAGCGGTTGAGGTTCCGCCAACGTGAGGTCGTTCGTAATCGCCAGCGCCTGTTTGAATTCAAGGGCGGCGAATCCAATCACTCCAACCACGACAGCCAATGCAATAGAGACAAACTTCTTCACTTCAGTTCCTCCTTTTAACGTTGTAGTGCGGATCGTACCGGGAACGCGTTCGACGTGTCCAACGCGGGCGTCACCGGACACGGTACATTCCACGGCCGTCGGATACGGTACACTCCAGTCCCATGAACGTTTGGCGCCCATGAATCTAACACGTGACCTGCGCGGCATCGTGACCGTGCTCAACACGCCTTTCACCGCAGACAATGTACTCGACGAGACCGGACTTCGACGGCACCTCCGTTACACCATCGACGCCGGGGTCGTCGGTCTCCTCGCTCCGGCGATGGCGGGCGAGGTATCCAAACTCGACGAACGCGAACGGTACCGGCTGGTCGAGATCGTCGTCGAGGAATCCGGCGACGCGATTGTCGTCATCGCCGGGGCGACCGCGCCGACGCAGGAGCAGTCTGTCGCGTTCGCGCGTCGATACATCGGGTTCGGCTGCGATGGCGTCCTCGCGCAAATCCCGTTCACGACGGAGGCGGCGTATGAGCGACACGTCGAAGCGCTCGCGGAACTAAACCCGGGATTTCTCATCCTCCAGGATTGGGACTCGACGGGCCAGGGTCTCGACGTGGATTTCATCGTACGGCTCGCGCAACGGTATCCGGCGTTTCAGGGCATCAAGATCGAGGTGATGCCCGCCGGCCCGAAATACACGCGCGTTCTCGAAGCGACGGACCTGCACGTGTCGGGCGGCTGGGGCGCGATGCAGCTTATCGAGGGCTTGGAACGCGGGCTGCACGCGTTCATGCCGACCGCGATGCACTGCGCATACACCAGCATCTATAACGAATTCGCGAAGGGCAATACGTCGCGTGCGAAAGAAATCTTCGCC
>JBGTJY010000694.1:0-1766 GCA_041744855.1 Candidatus Hydrogenedentales bacterium | reverse complement strand
ATCGTCTTCGACCGGCTTCTTCCGCTTCAACGGGTCAATAATGTAGTAGGGAAACTGGTTGCGTCGACGGGTCAGTTCGGCGGCGTCATCGATCGGCTTGCGATACTCGATCTTCGGCGGCGCGAATGGACGGCTGACGAGCGCAATCGCCGCGATGACGCCGGAAAGGCCTATCGCGATCTGTAGCAAACACGCTAGCCCAAGCGTGTAGATGGACGATCCGCTGAACAAACCCAACAATGTGATCGGCGGACAAGTTATGAATAGGACCTCGTCCTGGAATCTGTTGAATGATCGAACCGGCACGAACGCGTTGTAAATCGCCAGGACAATGAATCCGGCGATTACGGGTCCAACAAGCATCCCGAGGATGCCGAGATACGAAGCCCCGATCGCCACGAAGCTCCGGCGAAATCGCGCCGAACAGAAGAGCCCAATCCCGCAAGCGGAGAACGCCGTGCACACGATCAAAATCAGCGCCAGCACGAAATCGCGCGGATCGATCCCGACCAGGAAAAACGACAACCCGAGCACGGGCGCGATGCCCGCGACAAGCAGCAGGAAGAAACTGATCGCGTTCCAAAACTTGGCGAATACGATCCCCGCGGGACGCACGAGCGATACGCTGAGAAAATCGAAGGTCGATCGCTCGCGCTCGACGACGATCGCGCTCGACGCATACGCGGGCACAAGCATCAGGCACGCGATGAGCAGTCCCATCGTGAAAGATTCAACGATGCCACGCGACACTTCGCCCGCGTACGCGAAACCGTTCTGGCCCATTCCGAATTCGCGGCTTTCGGGCCACGCGCTAATCGCGTACGCCGCCCCTGCGCCAACGAGCAGCAGAAGCACAAAAAACGAACGCGCCTTGCGCAGGGTGGTCAACAACTCACGCCGCACCATCGCGCCGGAGGCGAAGCCCGGAAATACCGACGCAAACCGCAACGTCAGATGCCTCCCGCCGTCACGGTCAGGAATACGTCCTCGAGCGATCCGCGGTCTTCCTCCAGAAACAACACCCGCACGCCGGACTGCACGAGCCGCACATGCAACGAGGCAAGCGTCGCCTGGTCGATCTTCGCTTGCATGTGGAATTCGTTGCCGGATTGCTCGATGTCCATCAAGCCGGGCGTATCGGCGAGTATCCGCGCGGCGGTCTCCGCGCCGTCGAGCACTTCGAGCCGCAACTCGAGCACCTGCCGCACGCGCTTCATGATTTCTTTCATGTCGCCCGACGCAAGGAGTTTTCCGTGTTCGATGATGCCGATCGTGTTGCACATATCGCCGAGCTCGGAAAGAATATGCGAAGAAATCAGAATCGTCTTCCCCATTTGCCGCAGGGTTTTCAGCAATTCTTTCATCTCGATGCGCGCGCGCGGATCGAGACCGCTCGCCGGTTCGTCGAGCAGCAACACCAACGGATCGTGAATCAACGTCTTCGCGAGACAACAGCGCTGTTTCATGCCCCGCGAAAACGCGCTGACGAAGTCGTCGGCCTTGCTTGTGAGATCGGTGAGCGACAATACGTCGTCGATCGTTTTCGCGCGCTGCTTCTGCGGAATGCGATACGCCGCGCCGAAAAAGTCGAGGTATTCGCGCAGTCGCATCCCGTCGTAGACGCCGAAATCGTCGGGCATATAGCCGAGTATCCGCTTGATTTCATAGGGATCGCGCGCGACATCGATGTCGTTGATGATCGCCTTGCCTTCGGTCGGCCGCAGCAGCGTGGCGAGGATTCGAATCGTCGTCGTCTTTCCCGCGCC
>JBGTJY010000693.1:0-4061 GCA_041744855.1 Candidatus Hydrogenedentales bacterium | reverse complement strand
CCGTTCCCGAATAGAAATTCGGGAACGAGGATGAATTCGAGAACGAGGATGAATTCGGGAACGAGGATGAATTCGGGAACGAGGATGAGTCTGACGAGTACAAAGAAGCATCTGTGTCCATCGGTGCAATCTGTGGACTGTAATTCCTGATCCATGCAATCCCGCGCAGTACAAGGCGTCGTCCTCACCGCGACAGCCTTCGCGATTTGGGGCATCGCGCCGCTCTATTTCAAGCTCGTCGCGGGGGCGCCTGTCGGCGAGATACTCGCGCATCGTATTCTGTGGGCCTGCGTGCTGCTGTTCGGAGTACTCGTAGCGCTGCGTAAACTGCCAGGGCTCGCGCAGCTTTGGCGCGATCGCCGCACCGCGCTCATCGTCACGGCGGCGTGCGTATTCATCTCGATCAACTGGCTGATCTTCCTGTGGGCGGTCGTGCATGACCGCGTGCTCGAAACCAGTCTGGGCTATTTCATTAATCCGCTCGTCAACGTCCTGCTCGGGGTCGTGTTTCTCCACGAACGGTTGCGCTCGGCGCAAGTCGCCGCCGTCGCGATCGCGGCGCTAGGCGTCGGTTATCTCGTCATTCACTACGGTAGTTTGCCGTGGGTCTCGATCGTTCTTCCGATCACGTTCGGCATGTACGGGCTCATGAAAAAGATGATCGGCCTCGATGCGCTCACGGGACTCTTCGCGGAAACAGTGGTCATGGCGCCGTTCTCGCTCGTGTATGTCATTTGGCTGACGATTCAGGGCCGCGCGACATTTGCGATCGATCCGTACTACACGTGGATGCTGCCGATCGCGGGACTTTTCACGAGCATTCCGCTTGTCTGTTTCGGCGCAGGCGCGCGGCGCATTCAACTCTCGACGATAGGCTTCATCCAATACCTCGCGCCGACGATCACGTTCTTCCTCGCCGTCTTCGCGTTCCACGAACCCTTCGGCCGGGCGCAACTCGTCACGTTTACGCTTATCTGGATCTCGCTCGCGGTCTACACGGTCGACAGTCTCCACGCGTCGAATCAACGCCGCCGGGCGCGGCTGGAACCCATCAAAGAGGCGACCTGACCTGTACCGCCGCTTTTCAAGCGGCGCGTATCGTTCATCGTCGACACAAGCGGATCGCGCCGCTTGAAAAGCAGCGCTACGAATGGCGAGAGCGTTACAATCTCGCGCATGCTGCACCCGCAGACCACCGATTGGCGCACCTGGCACATTCCGCTTTCCGCAGACACCATCACGCTGCGCGCGGCGCACGAGAGTCTAACTTCACTCGGTGCGAAGCAAGAGAACATTCCGCTCATGATCCAACTCGTGGAGAATCCGAAGTACGACATTCCGGGTTTCGATGTGTTTCATGGCGCGGTCGATCTTCGCACGCATGACTTGATTCACATTGTGCTGGGGCGCGGTCTGTTGCCGAATGACGAGGCGTTTGTGATCGGGTTCACGATGGGGAGCACGAATCGCGTCAGTACGACCGAGGAGCGGCTGTTCTCGATCATCAGCCGGTTCTTTTATCCGAAGGTCTATCGGTTCAAGACGCAGGCGCAGGCGATCTTTCGTGACGCTACGAAGCTGGGCTATATCTCGGACTCTCTCGCACTCGACGAGGTCGACTTCGACGCGCTACTCGATTTGCCGCTGCATGAAGTCCGCAAACGGCTCCGTCTCGAGGCCGATCTCCTGCGCGCGTACTATGCGATCGAGCGGCGGCGCTACCCGAAAGCGAAGTCCAGCGCGCGCCTTCTGTACTGATTTAACCCTCGGCGCCTCCTTCGTTCGATTCGGAGGCATAGCGTGTGGAGCGTGTTATACTGATATACGAAGCATTCGGTCGCAAAATAGAGGGGAAGTTCGATGAAATACTTTGCCATCGCTATCCTCACGGTTTCTCTTTCGGGGTGTCTCGTCGAGACGCTCACGACCACCGCGATTCAGGGAGAACTCGCCGCGCAGAATGCGGCTGCCGCGACGCAGGTGCTCGACCACGCCAAGCAGAACGTCGGGCAGATATCGGCGAACCAGAACGCCGCGATGCAGCAGGCGGCGGGAACCGCGCCGGCCTCTGGCATGACGCAGGCGGACATCGCGAACAAGGAAAAGATTCGGCAGGCGATCAATAAGTATGGGCAGGCGGTTGGCTACTATCCGCCGTCGCTTCAGGCGCTCGTGCAGTATGGCTATATGACTGTGGTCCCGAAGACGAGTTCGGGTCAGGACTTCGTTTTCTATACCGAAAATGGGGGGCTGTTTCATCCCGCCGAGTTGGCGATGCAGTCGCAACCGGGTCGGGGTGGCGCGGGAGCGGGTGGCGCGGGTCTGATGGGCGAGACGATGACGGGCATCGGCGTCCAGCAGCAGCTCAATGGGATGAACCAGGGCGGCGTTTCGAACGTCGGCTCGTATGCCCGCCAAGGGGTCCGCGGCAAGAGCGAGAACTATAGCGACAAACAGATGCAGACGATGAAGGACCTAGACCTAGATAAGTAGGTTTGTGTTTGGTGGAACGGGCTTCCAGCCCGTTTGCCTGGGGCGTCGGGCTGGAGGCCCGTGCTGCATGGGGTGTGGGCGCCCACGGGCTGGAAGCCCGTGCTACTTCTCGTAGCGAACTTCTTTTCGCCCTGTATCTTCTCCCAATTGCTAGCTGACTGGGGGCTGTCGAAGGGACTCGACGCCGGGCGCATTCGCCCACACCAAACGTAAAGGAGTACGAACGTGGACATTTTGGATTCTATCGTTGAGCTGTTGCAGGGCTTGTTTGCCTTTCTTCCGGCCGGCCTGGGCGATGTGCTTGCCGATCTGATCGGCGGCCTGCTCGGGGACATTGAGTAAGGTCTGGAATCGCTGACCCCCGCTCACTCGAGCGACGCGTCAACCCACAGAAGTAGATTGCGCCCGGCCGAATGCATGGGTAGGTCCGCCGCGACCCAAACCGTAAATTTCGGCCGGGCACTTCGATTCCTCTCGTCGCGGCTTTATCCGCTGCACTCCGTGCGCAGATTCTTTTCCGCACGGAATCGTATTCACACTCGCAGCAGGGCTTTCTTGAGTATCCCTATGACGAAAAAAGATTCGTCGAGTATCCACGAAGCCGCATACGGATAACCCCGACACGGGGTATCTCGACGGATTATTCGCGGGATTTCGTCCGCCTGGAAAATAGGTCGGCCGCGGAAATGCCTCAGCCTTGACGGTATGCGATGAAGGACAGGTCGTCGGGTTTGGACGGCTCGTTGCGTGCGGGGGCGATCATGCGTTGCAGCGCTTGCTGGGCGAGCTGTTGCGCGGCAGATTCCAAACTTCCCTGACTGATTGCGGCCGCGATTTCGTCGGCGTGCAGGTTGTCGACGAGACCGTCGCTCGCGACGAGCACTGTGTCGCGTGCCGAGAGCGAGACGATCGGTCCGATTTGGATGTGCATGGATTCGGAACCGATGTAGTTCGAAACCAGATATCGATCGGCGTGATGGATGGCGCCGGCGCGATCGAGTAGACCGGATTCGACGCCGTAGCCTATCGGCGAGTGCGCGATGGTGTGATGCTTGATCTTGCCACGTCCACCGATCACGTAGGCCATCGAGTCGCCGACGTGGTATGCGCGTACGGCGTCTTCGTGAATTTCCACGACGGCGAGCGTCGTCCCCGCGCCGACCCCGAGTTCGCGCACGGCGGTATTCGCGGCTTCGAATGCGTCGAGGATTACCGCGCGCAGCGAGCCATCGTCGTCTTCACTGTCTTGCGCCATTTCCTGTAACAGGGCAATCGTTAGGCGCGAGGCCTCATCGCCCGCGGGACAGCCGCCCATGCCGTCGGCGATCGCGATGATCGCGGACGACTTTGATATTGGGATTACGGTTGCGCTGTCCTCGTTTACTGCTTTGTTTCCTGGGCAACGCGTTGAGAAGACTGCGGAGGCGCCGCTAGCGAGATCGAGGAGTTCGGGAGATTCCATTGCGGAGTCGACGAATTCTCGGGACGCGGTTTCGGCAGCTGGCATGAGGTTGGCTCCGGGAGGAGGGAGGTTCTATCTCTTCAGGGTAAGTCTATATGAAAACCGA